>NZ_JBJDRF010000018.1:0-87705 GCF_044987305.1 Novosphingobium sp. ZW T3_23 | reverse complement strand
GGTCTGGGGCGGCACGCCCGAGCAGGTCTGCGCGGCGGCCGAGATCGGCATGGAGCACAACCTCGGCCTTACCTGCGATCCCGTGGGCGGGCTCGTGCAGATCCCCTGTATCGAACGCAACGCCATCGCCTCGGTGAAGGCCGTCAATGCCGCCAAACTAGCCCTCCACGCAGGCGAAACCCCGCGGGTCTCGCTCGATCAGGTGATCGAGACAATGCGCCAAACCGGGCTCGACATGTCCAGCAAGTACAAGGAAACCAGCCAGGGCGGCCTCGCCATCAACGTGGTGGCCTGCTGACCTCAGCAACATTTCGACCGATTTCGTTCACGTTCATCGCAACTTCAAGCTCGCCCGCGCTTTGCTGCCCTGCCTCGGCAGGAGCAGGGCGGGTGCGACGTCCTGTTTCAGCCAAGGCTTTGCAGAACATGATTTTTCGAAGGACGAAACAGATGACGAAGATTGGCGCGACTCTCCTTGCAACCCTCGCACTCGGCGCACTCGTTCCTGCAGGCGCCGCGATGGCTCAGCCCAACCATCACCCGGCCCCGCATCATGCCGCGAACCACGCAGTCGTGAAGAAGACGACCGTGAAAAAGACTGTAGTTCGCAAGCCCGCCCACCGGAAGGTTACCTGCCACTACGTCATGCAGCATGGCCGCAAGGTCAAAGTCTGCAAGTAAGGCTTTCCCGGCCCCCGCCAACGCGGGGGCCGGAAACTGCCTAGCGGCTTGGCTTCAGGCGGTAAGCGCCAGCCGGGCATCCTCGTCGCGCACGACGCGCGGCTGGTCAGGCCAGATACCGCGAGTGTCGTAGACCAGCTTGTCGGCACGCTCGGCCAGTGGGACCACGCGGAACACGTCGTGGTCGACAAGCACGATAAGGATCTCGCACGTCTCCAGCGCGTCGTCGATATCGATCTGGGTCACGCCGGTATCGGTGAACTCGATCGGCAGTTCGGCCGCATAGGGCTCCACCACGTGGATGCGGCTGCCGAACTTGCGGGCGAGGCGGCTGGTGACGAAGCGTGCCGGACTTTCGCGGAAATCGTCGATATTGGCCTTGAAGGCGAGGCCCAGGCAGGCGACCTTCGCCTCTGGGTTGGCTTCTACCAGAGCCTCTGCCCGGGCGATGACGTGGCTCATCTTGCGGTCGTTCACCCCGCGCGCGGTGCGGATCAGCGGAGTATCTTCCGGCGCGCCGTGGACGATGAACCAGGGGTCAACGGCGATGCAGTGTCCGCCCACACCCGGCCCCGGCGTCAGGATATTGACGCGCGGGTGACGGTTGGCGAGGCGGATGACTTCCCACACATCCAGCCCCATGCGGTCGGAAACCATCGAGAGTTCGTTGGCAAAGGCGATGTTGACGTCGCGATAGGCGTTCTCGACCAGCTTGGTCATCTCGGCCGAGCGGGCATCGGTGGTGACGCATTCGCCGCGCACGAAGCGCTTGTAGAAGGCCAGTGCCTTGCGCGCGCATCGCGGCGTGATGCCGCCGATCGAGCGATCGTTGTTGGTCAATTCCTCAAGGATGCGGCCGGGAAGCACGCGCTCGGGGCAATAGGCGATGGAGACATCGGGTGTATCGCGCGTAAGTCCGGGAATCCTGAGATCCGGCCGCAGTTCGGCGATGAGGTCGCGCAGCCGATCGGTCGTGCCGACCGGCGAGGTCGATTCGAGGATCACCACGTCGCCCGGCTTGAGCACGGTGGCGACCGAGCGCCCCGCTGCCAGCACGTAGGAGATGTCCGGCGCGTGCTCGCCCGTGTCGGTCTTTTCGAAAGGCGTCGGCACCGCGATCACGAACACGTCGGCCGCCGCGATCTCGGTCGACGCCGAAAGCAACCCGCGCGAGACGACGCCCTGCACCAGGCCGTCGAGATCGACTTCCTCGATATGGATCTCGCCGCGATTGATGGTGTCGACCACCGTTTGCGACACGTCCAGGCCCAGCACCCGGCATCCGGCGCGGGCGATCACGGCGGCGGTGGGCAGGCCGATATAGCCCAGCCCCACCACGCAGACGTCAGGCTTGGTGTCCGACTTCATTGGCAAGCAGCTCCACGATTCGACGCGCGGTCTGCCCGTCTCCGAAAGGATTGTGGGCGCGCGCCATGGTCTCGTAGGCCTCTCTATCGTCCAGCAAGGTTGATATTTCGGTAACGATCCGCTCGGCCGAGGTGCCCACCAGCCGGGCCGTTCCAGCCGCCACGCCTTCCGGGCGTTCGGTCGTCTCGCGCATGACCAGCACCGGCTTGCCGAGCGCCGGGGCTTCTTCCTGCACGCCGCCCGAATCGGTCAGCATGATCTCGGCTATGGCGATCAGGCGCGCGAAATGCGGATAGTCGAGCGGCTCGATCAGGGCGACGTTGTCCAGCCCGGACAGGCGTTCGTTCATCACCTTGCGGACATTGGGATTGAGGTGGACCGGGAAGATCACGGCGCTGTCGCTGCGCTCCGCGATCCTGCGGATGGCGGTGGCGATCTGCTCCATGCCTTCACCGAAGTTCTCGCGCCGGTGGCTGGTGACGCCGATGATCCGCTTGCCCGCAAACCGCGCTTCCAGCTCGGCCAAACCGGCGGCCAGCGAAGGATCGCGCGCTATCTCTGCCGTCACCCAGTGCAGCGCATCGATCACGCTGTTGCCGGTGACATGGACGCGGGCGGGATCGACGTTTTCGTTCACCAGTGCGTTCTGCGCGGTTTCGGTAGGCGCGAAGTGCAGGCTGGCCATCGAACCGATGATCTTGCGATTCACTTCCTCGGGCCAGGGATGATAGATATTGCCCGATCGCAGCCCCGCTTCGACATGATCAACCGGCAGCTTGCGGTAGTAGGCCGCGAGCGCGCCAGCCATGGCCGTGGCGGTATCGCCTTGCACGACCACCCGGTCCGGCCGCGCCTCATCCATGACCTTGCCAAGCCCGGTCAGAAGGTTGGCGGTAAGCGCGTCGAGCGTCTGGTCCGGCTGCATCACGTCGAGATCGTGATCCGGCACGATCCCGGCGATCTCCAGCACCTGATCGAGCATCTGGCGATGCTGCGCTGATACGCAGACCACGCATTCGAAACGCGGATCGGCCTTGAGTGCGTGAATCACGGGAAACAGCTTGATCGCCTCCGGCCTGGTGCCGAAGACGACAAGGATGCGGGCCGGTTGCATGCGGGTCTGTGCGGTCATGGCGAGGGGCATAGCAGCGCTTGGTTCATGCTGAAATTAAAAGACGTTTCATCGCGGCCAGTTTTCAGGCTGCCTCTTCCAGTCCATCCGCCGGCCCCTCGTCGTCATTGGCTACACGCCGCGGCGTGCCCCGTCTCTTTCGCGTGCGGCCCGGCGGACGCGAAAGCCGGCGCGGGCGGCGGCTCAGCAGCCTGGACGCAAGCGCCAGCGCGGCCTTCACTCGCACCGTGGCGGAAAAGATCATCAGGGCGGCCATCGCGTCGAGCAGGGTCGATACCTCGAACATCATCGCCCAGGATGTGAGTTCGGGCAGCGCCATCGCGGAAATGTGCAGCCCCTCAGCGCCGATGAGCCAGCTGACGAACGCTAGAAAACCGCCAATGCCGACCACGAGCAGTACGTGCCCGCACGTGATTCTCGAGAGGCTCCTGCAAAGCGGCCGGACCAGACCATTGCGCCAGGCCCGGCCCCACAGGCTGGCTCGCGGCGCGGTGGCCATGACTAGCAGAATGAACAGAAACATCGCCTTGAAAACCGAAACGATCACGCCGCCCCCTTGCAGTTGGACAAGCGCGATCATGCCGACCTCTTTTCTCCCGGCAAATTAAAAGCGCGCAAAGCCGCGATCCATCGTGGACAATTTCCCGCCCCGGCCTTGCCGCCGCCCCGCGCATCGGCAATCAACGCAGGCATGTCTATCCTCAGCGACAAATGGATCCGCGAGCAGGCGCTCGAACACGGCATGATCGAGCCTTTCGTCGAGGCCCAGCGCCGCGACGGCTGCATCTCCTATGGCCTCTCTTCCTACGGCTACGACGCGCGCGTCGCGCCGGAGTTCAAGATCTTCACCAATGTCGATTCGGCAGTGGTCGATCCCAAGGACTTCGACAGCAATTCCTTCGTGGACCGTGAGACGAACGTCTGCGTGATCCCGCCCAACTCCTTCGCGCTGGCCCGCACGGTCGAGTATTTCCGCGTGCCGCGCGACGTTCTGGTCATCTGCCTCGGCAAGAGCACTTATGCCCGCTGCGGAATCATCGTGAACGTCACGCCGCTGGAGCCGGGCTGGGAAGGCCACGTTACCCTGGAATTCTCGAACACGACGCCGCTGCCCGCCAAGATCTACGCCAACGAAGGCGCCTGCCAGTTCCTGTTCCTCAAGGGCAACGAGCCCTGCGAGACCAGCTATGCCGACCGCGCGGGCAAGTACATGGGACAACTTGGCGTGACCTTGCCGAAGCTATGACCTCTAGCACGAGAACAGTCGTTTTGGAATTTGCGTGTTCTTCGGCAAAACTTCTCGGTTAAGCGCTCGCTTTCCGACAATTTTATTCAAGAGATTAGACATTCGAGACAGATGGGTATCTTCGGCCTAGCTACCTAATCCGCCTCATTTCTCTCGACCAGGTCAGCCAGTCGCGGCCGAAAGATCGCGTGCTTTCACTGCGTGCCGATGTTCGAAATTCGTCTGCAGTGAAAAGAAATCGCCTAGTAAGGTCTTTCAGCCTGCAGCCCGTTCGTTGCGAGGAGTGCGTCGGCGCGCTCATCGCATCGCGTCGCGATATCTCTCAGCTGCTGCCCGGTTGGCTTATCGAAGAACAGTGCTGCCGAACGCCTATAATTAGCGGCCTGCGCTCGCAGAAAAATCGCGTGCGTTTTAAAAGGCATATGGAACATCCACTTCGTTAAGAGAG
This sequence comes from Novosphingobium sp. ZW T3_23, assembly GCF_044987305.1. Taxonomy (NCBI): domain Bacteria; kingdom Pseudomonadati; phylum Pseudomonadota; class Alphaproteobacteria; order Sphingomonadales; family Sphingomonadaceae; genus Novosphingobium; species Novosphingobium sp. ZW T3_23. The sequence goes on along the minus strand of NZ_JBJDRF010000018.1, from coordinate 82,830 downwards.
ATTTTTCGCGCAGTTACGCTGATATCGTAAATGGTAGCATTGCAAAAACACCTCTAACCGCGCGGGACTCACGCCCCAACCGTCCTTCCAGAGTATTCTCGTCCTAGTTGCAGGCTCCAGAGCCTGTTACGGCATCTCTCGATCCTTTTTTCGTATCTTTTCCAGTCAACTTTGAACGCCACTCTCCAATTAGAGTTCCGGTATTATGCGGCTGGGGGAATGATGGTTGGCCGTGCTGAGTCGATCGATGGGTAAGCCCTTCGGAACAAGGCGGCTCCTCAGGATTTAGTGGCGACGCCGAGACCAGGAACGATCTTGCACCGGTGGCCTCAGAAGGATGTCAGAATGAACCTGAAAATTGAGGGGGGGCAAGCGTCTCGCAGGCACCGAATGCTTTTGCTGGGATCGCAAGCGCTGCTTGGAGGGCTAGTACTATCCTATGCTGGCTATAACGTTTGGTCGCTCGGACAACATACAGCGCCAGCCATTGCACCGTTGCATGCGCCACTAAGATAAGCCAGCGGGGGATGATGAGCAAACCCCGCTTCCAACGGTATCGGGCGCAGATACGCGCCACGTCCCAGCCTTCCGCCTAATTGCTCAGCGGTTCCGGCGGGTTGTCGGCACAGCGGGCTGTTGAATTTGCCTTGGCATAGAAGACATCGCTGCGTGCGCAAGGAATGCAGCGAGACGTTTCAAACGATCCCAGGCGCGAGGCTCGAGTGTCACTAAATAATCCTTCCAGCGTGGCCAGCGCGGTAAGTTGAGCCTCTATGATTGGCTGACTGGTTGCAATTTTAATCAAAATGCAACCTGAAGCGGCCGTAGCTGGGCCTTGGAATGACCGATGGTCGCCAGAGTTGATCTGCTTGCTGGATCAGCAGCATGGCAAAAGGCCGGAAATGCAAATGCCGGACGGTGCGGAGAAGGCGGCGATCCTGGTGAACGCGACGACCGACGATATGCCGGTAAAGTCGCGATACGGCGTCGTTCGGATCACTTCGGCTCGCTCATGATGGCGAACGCTCCGGGGCAGTTACTACCCCTTACCTTTCAACCTCTTTGCTTTCGATTTGCGACAGGATGTCCAAGTCGTTACGATGGATAGGCGAAAGCTGGTACGCGGACCAACTGGGCTATCAATCCCCCGGAATTTCAATCAAGTCTGCGATGATAGAGTGTCACGTTATCATGGCAGCGAATTGCCTAAGATTTAGGCGGGACGAGCGTAGATCGGCAGCACGTTCCATGTGCGAACCGCTTTGAAAGCTAATTTTGGCGGTAGTGGCCGATCAGGGAACAATCCCCCCAGATGTCCGCTTCTCCCGACATGAACGCCATGTCGGGAGAGAAGACATGTCCAAGATCGCTGCCATTATCGGGCGCTTCCTAATCGCCCTGATCTTCGTGATTTCCGGCGCCTCAAAGCTGATGGACGTCGCTTCCACCGAAACCATGATCGTCGCCGCCGGCCTGCCGGGCGGCCTGGCGATCCCTGTCGGCCTGTTCGAACTGCTGGCCGGACTGTGCCTTGCCGCCGGATTCATGGTGCGGCTGGTGTCGCTGCTGCTGATCGGATTCGTCGCGGCCACCATCCTTTTCTTCCACAATCGGTTCACCGATCCGATGCAGCAGATCATGGCGCTGAAGAATGTCGCGATCATCGGCGGGCTCTGCCTGGCCTTCGCGCATAGCCAGATGTGGAGCCACTATTACGCCATCACGCGCGAGCGTCGGGGCGAGCTCGAAGCCCGCAACGCCGAAGAGCGCATTCGCGACGCCGAAATGCGGGCTGCGCGCGCGGAAGCCCGCGCCGACGCGATCGCCGACGAACGTGCCGCCCCGACTTACGTGGAAACCACACCGCACACGGTCGGCGACGATTACGGCCGACCGGGCCTCACCGGCCGCCGCCGCTGGTTCGACTGGTAGGAGCCCGGATGGGGAAGACCAGTGGACAAACCTCGTCTTCCCCGGTTGACCCGCTCGCGATTTTCCGTAAAGCGGCCTCTATCGAGCGTGCCCTCATGGGTCGCTTCGGGCGGTTAGCTCAGTTGGTAGAGCATCTCGTTTACACCGAGAGGGTCGGGGGTTCGAGCCCCTCACCGCCCACCATTCCCAAATCCAGAGTGCCCGTACGGTTTTAGGGTTCCAAGTTCACGACGGACTTGAGGATGGCAATCGCGGCCACTCGTCTACGCCCTCGATTTCCAGCCTGTGAGAGCGCGTCCATCGGCGCTGCCGCGGCCCCCGACATATGTCCTCGGGATTCACCTGGAGCGGCCTGCATATGATTGCCTTAGCAGTGCCGCCGAAAGCGGCACCGGATCGGGTTGAACGAAAGCTTCAAGGCTTTGCCCCGAAGGCAGATCTAATGCCCCTTGACCTTGGGACGCAGAATTAAAATATTATGGGCGGCGGGAATAACCGCCAGTGTGAGGAGAGTTGGAAGAAAGGAGGCAACACAATGTCCCTCTCCAAATTTCATCATCCATTCGAGGTCGCGGGACATCCGCAGCTCGAGCCGGAGGTCAAGCGCGCAATCCTAGCGTCTTGGGCTTCCGACGTCCGAAAAGTCGAAAATCGTCTCCCTCCAAGGCATTCGCCTAGCGCCTCGGAGCCAATGCGACGCTCCGACATAGTGTCCGGCCCTGCGCAACCTTGATGCTCGGGAGGCATGACATGTCGGAAAGGCTATTCACGCTCTTGCGCCAAGAGCGCAAACGCTTGGAAATTGCGATCGCGAAAGCAGAGGCCGAAAGGCACATCCGTCAGAAGTAAAGCGCCTGAGGGTGCTGCTCAGAATCGTGGATGAGCAAATCTGCTCTTGGATGCGAGACCTCTGTAGCGACGATCCAGACCGATTGATGCAAGCCGCATGAATTGAGATGAGCCGGAGGCTGTGACTCCGGCTCATCATTGCCATCGCCGAACATTGCAGGCGGATTGTCGGCCCGTTGTTCTCGATCCAGGCGATACCCCCGCAGCTCGGCGGTAACAGGGCCTGGGGAAGGAAACTAAGAATCAGGTTTGCAATCGGCCACCAGCCAGTTCTCAGGCCGCACCGCTAGAGCGATTTACTTGTTCTGTACGTCCTCCGCGCAGCCAAGAGAAAGCTATCACAGATCAAGGCTGGAACAACGGCCGCTGCAGCATGTTAACCGGGCGTCGTTCTCCAGCGACGATACGGTGACCACCCCTCTCCCAGGTTCACCGTACGGAGGCCGCCCTTCAAAGGGGGGGGCGGCCTCTTTCGTTTTCAGGTCAAGCCGGGCTGATGAACCGAGCAGCGGCTGGCGGGATCCGGAAAAGAAGCCATCTCGAAGCATTCCATCGGTTCGCTTTGGTGATGACAGGGATCGGAGCCATCTCCTCATTGTTGTGCGTCCGTGCCTTCACAGCCGATCAACTGTTCCACCAGGTCGCGCAATTGCAGGAGGTCAGCCGCGTTACTGCACGCGAGCTCGCTAGCGAGTGGAACCGCTCTCATTTACCATGGTTCGTTACGCTCCCCATATTTGAGCTTTCTCCTACTTGGCCGCGTCGGGGACCAAGCGCCGCAGGGTGGCAGGATCGTTCAAGTCGATCTCCTCGATGCACAACAGGCCTCGGGTTTGTTCGACCTTCTCTTCAAGCCGCTGCAGCACCGCAGGAACGATATCCACGAGTTGGACGTAATCGTCGATCGTCGCCCCTCCGCGGTCGGCCTGCGCGTACCGATATTGGGCCAGCCTGAGCAGGTCATCATCGGTCAGGGGAAGCGTCAGTTGGTCATGTGCCACGGTTGGCCCTTTCACGAATCGAATAACTGCCTGTAGCATGTTCCCTGTATGTTCGCATCAGGCTTGCATGCGGCACACGCCCAGATAGCCACGAGGAGCCGTGTACTCCCGAAATTGCGGGAGTTTTCTTCCCGATACGATATTTCGTATACTATATTTGACAATGAAGGAAATGTGACGCAAACTCGCCGTAACACAACGGGAGTTACGACCATGAGGGGTCACAGAAGGAAGCTTTATTGCGCGGCCGCATTGACCGCGATCATCGCGGGCACGGCACAGGCGCAGGAATCCGCGCCGAGCGATGCCGGTGTCGCCAACGACATCGTCGTCACCGGCACCCGCATCAAGCGTGCGGACCTCGAGAGCAACAGCCCGCAGACCGTCGTCGGCTCCGACGAGTTCCGCTACCAGGGCGCCACCACGGTCGAGCAGGTGCTGAACCGCCTGCCGCAGTTCACCGCCGACGCCAATGAGAACGTCTCGAACGGCTCGGACGGCACTTCCAAGATCAACTTGCGCAACCTTGGCTCGAATCGCGTGCTGACCCTTCTCGACGGTCAGCGCCTGATGCCCTCGCAGGCGATCAACCTCTCCTTCATCCCCAGCGCCCTCGTGGAGCGCGTGGACGTTCTGTCGGGCGGCGCTTCGGCGGTCTACGGTTCGGACGCGCTGTCGGGCGTCGTGAACTTCGTTCTCAAGAAGGACCTCGACGGCGTCCGCATCGACGCTCAGACCGGCTTCAGCCAGCACAATAACAACAACAGCCAGCTGCGCGCCCTGCAGCGCGCGTCGGGCTATGACCCCGCTCCGTCCTCGGTCATCGACGGCGGCAAGCAGGACGTCACCATCGCGGCAGGCAAGAACTTCGCCGACGGCCGCGGCAACATCACCGTCTACGGCGGCTACCGCAAGTTCAGCCCGGTCCGCCAGTCGAGCCGCGACGTCTCCGCCTGCGCCCTGCAGGACCGCAAGTCGAACCCCAATTCGGACGATTTCGACGAACTGTTCTGCGGCGGATCCAGCAACACGCCCTACGGCTCGTTCATTCCGCTCTCGGATCTCAGCCCCTACAAGGGCCAGACGCTCATCAACAACGGCAGCGGCACCCTGGTGCCCTACGATCCGTCCTATGCGTACAACACCGCGCCGGACAACTACTTCCAGCGCTCCGACGAACGCATAACCGCGGGCGGCTTCGCGCGGTACGAGTTCAGCAAGGCGGCCGAGCTCTACGGCAGCTTCATGTACATGAACGACCAGACTTTCTCGCAGGTCGCGCCTTCGGCGGTCTGGTTCGGCACGGCCTTCCCGGTCTCGTGCAACAATCCTTACGCCAACGCCTCGCAGCTTACCGCGATCTGCGGCAGCGCAGCGGGTACCGACACCACCGCTCCCACCAACGTGGGCTACCGCGTGGTCGGCCAGCCCCGCCGCGACAACTTGCGCTTCAACGATTACCGCTACTCGGCGGGCCTGCGCGGCGACATCGGCAGCGGCTTCAGCTACGACGTCAACTACATGTATTCGCTGGTGAAGTTCAAGGAAACCTACCTGAACGACGTGAACCAGGCGAAGGCTGGCCTCGCGCTGAACGCGGTCAACGTCAACGGCGTGCCGACCTGCCGCGCGGTCATCGACGGCACCGACCCGAACTGTATCCCGATCAACGTCTTCACCCCCGGCGGCGTGACGGCGGACCAGGCCGCCTACATCTTCGGCGAGAGCAACACCGCCTCGCGCAACTCGCTCAGCGTGTTCTCCGGCTCGCTTAGCGGCGATCTCGGCGAGATGGGCGTGACCATGCCCTGGGCCGAATCAGGTGTCGGCATCGCGCTCGGCCTCGAGCGCCGCCGCGAGACGCTGAAGTTCACCGCCGACGAAGTCGCGCAGCAGAACGGCGTCCTGCCTTCGGACGGTATCATCGCCGTGACCGAAGCCTTCGGTGAAATCGAGATCCCGCTGATCGAGGACAAGCCATTCTTCAAGTCGCTGACCATCAACGGCGGCCTGCGCTATTCGTCCTACGACAACAAGCAGAGCTCGACCGGCATCAAGTCCGGCTACAACGTGTGGACCTACAAGGGCGAACTGTCGTGGGCTCCGGTCGACGACCTGCGCGTGCGCGCCAGCTACAACCGCGCCATCCGCGCGCCCAACGTGGGAGAACTCTTCGCTTCGCAGGCGGTCGGCAACGTGAACGGCACCGACCCGTGCGCGGGCAGCGATCCGAGCGCCTCGTTCGAGATCTGCCAGGCCACCGGCGTAACCCAGGCCATGTATGGCAGCATCCCCGGATGTCCGTCCGACCAGTGCTCCGGCCTTGGCGGCGGCAATGTCGCGCTCAAGCCCGAAACCGCCGACACCTACACCCTGGGCGTCGTCCTCACCCCGAAGGCGCTGCGCCGCTTCTCGCTGTCGGTCGACTACTACAACATCAAGGTGAAGGACTACATCGGCTCGATCGCACCGTCGCTGATCATGGGCCAGTGCGCCGCCACGGGTGATCCGTACTTCTGCGGCTTGTTCGTTCGCGATCCGCGTTCGGGCCAGGTCTTCGGCCAGAACTCGGGCTATATCATCTCCACGACGATGAACACCGGCTACCTCAAGACCTCCGGTCTCGACGTCAACGCCGATTACACCTTCGACATCGGCAACCTGGGCAGCGTCAACCTGGGCTTGGTCGGCACCTACCTGATCGAGCAGGTCTCGCAGCCGGTTCCCGGCGGCGGTTCATACGACTGCAAGGGGCTGTTCGGCTATACTTGCGGCCAGCCGACTCCGGAATGGCGCCACGTCGCGCGCCTGTCGTGGATGACGCCGACCGATACGACCGTCTCGCTTTCCTGGCGCCACATCGGCGGCACCAAGCTGTCGAGCCTGACCGACAATCCGCTGCTTTCGGCAGACCGTACGGTCGTGAACAGCAAGATCGGCGCCTACAACTACTTCGACCTGTCGCTGACCCAGGCGATCGACAAGCGCTTCACCCTGCGCGCAGGCGTGAACAACATGTTCGACAAGGATCCGCCGGTGCTTGATTCCGGTCTGCTGCAGCTGTTCGGCAACGGCAACACCTATCCGGGCGTCTACGACGCGCTGGGCCGCACGATCTTCGTCGGCTTCACCGCCAACTTCTGATCAGGAGGAACGGCGGCTCCTTCCACCCACCCTGGGAGCCGTCAATCCAGGAAAGCCCGTCCGGTCGCGAAACCGGGCGGGCTTTTTCGTTCAGCCCGGCATCATTCAAGCGACGGTAGCAGCGCGGATCATTCCGAAGCCGTAGAGCAGATGTTCGAGCTGGCCGTCCGGCACCGGCGGAAAGGCCAGCGTCTCGCCGCCCTGGCGGATCGCCTCGATCTCGGCGCCGACCTGCTCCAGCGACCAGTCCTTGCGGAAAGCGCCCTCGTTCTCGACGATCTTGGCGCGGGCCAGGCGCCCCCCCATGGCGACGAACATCTCGCCCGAGGCCGCGCAGCTTTCATGGCAGAGATAGCCGACCATCGGGGCCACCTGCTCCGGTTCCATCGGCGGGAACTGGCTGGTGTCGATACCGTCGGACATGCGGGTGACGGCGGCAGGCACGATCAGGTTGGACTTCACATCCGCGTGCTGCCCCTCGATCGCTGCGGTGTTGGACAGGCCCATGAAACCGGCCTTGCACATCGCATAAGTGACATTGTCAGACTTGCCGTAGAGGCCGTTGATCGAACTGGTCAGCACGATGCGCCCGTAGCCTTGCGCCATCATGTGCGGGAACGCCTCGCGCACGACATGATAGGCGCCCTTCAGGTGGACATCGAGGACGGCGGTGAAATCCTCGTAGGCCAGATCGGTCAGCTTGCCGCGCCGCACGTTGCCGGCCGAATGGATCAGGATGTCGATCCGTCCGAAGGCATCGAGCGCCGACTGGATGATCGCCTTGCCGCCTTCCGGCGTGGCGACGCTGTCGGTATTGGCGGCGGCTTCTCCGCCCTGGCTGCGGATTTCGGCGGCCAGTGCCTCTGCCGGGCCTTCGTCGGTGGCATCGCCCGCCATCGAGACGCCGGGATCGTTGATCACGATCTTGCAGCCCCGGCTCGCCAGCAGCAGCGCATGCGCCCGGCCCAGACCGCGCCCGCCACCGGTGATCACGGCGACTCTATTGTCGAAGCGCAGGTCGGCCATCTGGAATTCCTCTCAAGTTCTTGTCCCCAGCCTTGCCGGATGTGGCCGATCAGGCAACCACTCCCAGCTTTCGGAGCTGCGCAATTCGCTCCGGCGAAAGATCGAGCACGTCTTCCAGGATGGAATCGGTGTGCTCGCCCAGCACCGGCGGCGCGGTGGGCACGGGTTGCGGTGCGTCGGTGAAGCGGATCGGGCGGCCCACGATGGGGATCGGCCCCAAGGTCTTGTGCTGCGTTTCCACAACCATCTCGCGCTCCACCGCCTGCGGCTGCGCCAGCGCTTCGGACACACCCAGGATCGGCGCGTGCGGCACTTCGTGCGCGGTGAAGATCGCGACGAGTTCGTCCACCGTATGCCGCTCGGTAAAAGCGCTGACCACGGCGTTCACCTCCGCCCGCGCATCGCGGCGCTTTTCCAGCGTGTCGTAGCGCGGATCCTCGATCAGTTCGGGGCGATCGATGGAGCGGCAAATGCGGCTCCAGAACCCCGGCGTCAGGCAGGCGACCACGATCGAACCCTCCCGCGCCGGGAAGATGCCGTAGGGGACGAGGTTGGGATGCTGCGATCCCACCCGGCTCGGGTCGGTGCCATTGAAGAAGGCGAGCTGCGCGATGTAGCCGAGCATGCCGATCAGCCCGTCCATCAGGCTGACATCGATATGCCGCCCCACGCCAGTCCGCTCCCGCTCGTAAAGCGCCGAGAGGATGCCGATCGGCCCGTTGATGCCGCCGACCAGATCGCCCAGCGGAATGCCCAGCTTGGTCGGCAGCCCGTCCGGCTCTCCGTTCATGGAAAGCGCGCCGGACATGGCTTGGAGCACGATGTCGAAGCTCGGCCGATCCTTCAGCGGCCCGGTCTGCCCATAGCCGGAGATCGAGCAGTAGATCAGGCGCGGATTGATCGTCTTCATGGCTTCGTAGCCAAGGCCCAGCCGGTCCATCACGCCGGGGCGGTAGTTCTCCACCAGCACATCGCACTTCGCCGCCAGATCGCGGACGAGCGCCAGCCCTTCCTCGCTCTTGAGATCAACGACGATGGATTTCTTGCCGCGATTGACCGCGAGGTAATAGTGGCTCTCGCCGTCCCGCGTGGGCGGAAACGTACGCGTCTCATCGCCAGTGCCGGGCGGTTCGATCTTGAACACTTCGGCGCCCATGTCGGCCAGCGCCAGCGAGGCGGCGGGGCCGGCAAGCACGCGGGTGAAATCGATCACGCGCACACCCGCCAGCGGCCCGGCCCAAGGTTCATTTGCGACCATCAGTTCAGGTTCTCGCGAAAGAAGGAGAGGATCGCCGCCACGGCATCTCGGCCCTCGGGAATGCCGAGATTGTAGTGGTAGCAGTGCCCCATCCCCTCGCCCACGATCAGCGTCGAGCGCACGCCCGCCTTGAGCAGTTGCGAGTTCGTGAAGATCGCCGGGCTGAGGTCCATGGCGCGTGTGCCGGTGATGACGAGCGTGGGCGGGAATGTGGCCAGCACTTCCAGATGATAGCCGGGCCAGGCGCTGGGATCACGCGGGTCGCAGCCGTCGAAATAGCCGCGAGTTATGTCGACAGGGGTGCTGCCGTCTGCGGGCGGCGGCGGGAACGAGCCATCGATATAGCCAGCGACGTAGGCGGACTCTCCCGCCCCGAACGGCACGCCGCCCGCGCCGAAAATGCCGACCGCGCCTGCCTGCGGCAGTCCATGTGCCGGCAGCCATGCGGCCGCCTGCGCGGTGAGAGCGCCGCCTGCCGATCCGCCGTAGATGCCGATCCGGCCGGGGGCATAGTCCGTCAGCAACGCGGCATAGACCGCCGCGACATCCTCTACCCCTGCCGGATGGCGATGCTCGGGTGCCATGCGATAATTGACGCTGACGACGCGGAACTTGCCGAGGGCGGCGATGGGGATCGCCTCCATGAGCGCGATTCCATCCCACCCCACGGTGAAGGCCCCGCCGTGCAGGTTGATAAGCACGCGCTGCGGATCGTGGCTGCCATCGGCGGGGGGGACGTCGAGCACTTCGACGCCGCCGATCACCCTGGGGGAGATCTCGACCGCGAAGTTCTCTCGCAGCCGCGCCACCCCGGCAGCAGCATAAGCGTTGATCTGCTCACGCCGCACCGCGACGTCCGCTTCCTGTTCGCCCGCCGCATCGAATGCCGGTGTGGTCGCCTGGGCACGCTGGAAGGCCGCCGCTTCCTCGCTCAGCAGGTCGGAGACCGGCAGGACGAAGGCAGGCACTCGCACATCGCCATTGGCTTCGAACTGCGGCCCGGCCTGATCCTGTCCCATAAGCTCTCCGTTGTTATCTTCGCCAGCATACGACACGGCCCGAACCTTTCGCAAAGGTCCGGGCCGAAATCGCTCCCCCGTTATGCGGCGATCAACCCTTGCTGGGCAGTTCCGCAACGGCGGTGCCGAAGGCCGAAAGCTCACCGCGATGGGTGGTGGCCTTCTGCGCCACTTCGACGAACTTCTTGCCGCCTTCCTCGAACTTGCGCGTCACTTCGCCGGTGATGATGATCGCGTCGCCATCCGGGTTGTGGCGGCGGATCTGGCAGTCGGACTTGGTGAGGAAGCCGTCGTCGCCGATCCAGTTGGTCATGTGGTGCGTCAGCCACGAGCAGCGCTCCGGACCGTAGTCGTATGCGCCCGGCGCGCCGACTTCGAGAGCGAAGGCTTCATCCCAGTGAACGCGCTCGGGGCAGTCCGGCACGTTGAAGCGGTTGCGGATGCCCAGGCCCGGGTGGGCCTTCTGCATCTTGTAGGCCAGCTTGTTGGCGCGGATGTAGAGGCCGCCCCAGCCCTGCGCGTAGCAGATGAAGCCGGTGACGGTCATCGGGCCCTTCATCATCGGCGGCAGCTTGTCGCCGACGTTCACGTCCTCGAAGTAGCGCGGGGTGGCGCCGCGGATCTCTTCCTGGTCGTAGATGTCGTAGAATTCGTCCAGCTGTTCCTGGGTGAACGGTTCCACGCGGCCGCGCGCTTCGGTGTACTTGGTGCCGCGCTCGCGCGCCTCGTCACGGTCGGTGCGGAACACCCACGAGTCCGCGCCGGCAACCTGCTCGCCGTTCTGGTTGAAGAAGTCGACGTGGTAGATCTGCTGGAACGAGCGGCCGGCGAACTTGGTCTGGTGCTCGACCAGATCCTTCAGATAGGCAACCGTGGTGATCGTGTCGTTGCGCAGCACCGGCTTGTGCCAGGTCCAGTCGGCACCCGCCCACATGGCGTGGACGCCCGAAAGACCGCCGCAGTAGCCCGAGACGATGCGGCTGGTGGTGAACAGGAACGAAGGCAGCGCGACCAGCGAGCCGTACTTGGTATTCGCGGCATATTCCGGATCGCACCACAGCGGATTGTCGTCGCCGATGCCGTGGGCGTAGTGGCGGATCGCGTCGCGGGTGGCTTCATAGTTCCACGGCTCGACGGTGTTCTCGATCTTCACGCCGATGCGGGCGCGCAGATCGTCGAGGCCGGCCTCGGTGATCTTGGGGAACTTGGATTGGGGCTCTGCTGTGGTTGCCATTTCGGTACTCTCCTAGATTCTCGAGATTGGTTTTCAGCCGACCGCGGGGACGGCATTGGGGGCAGCTTTCGCCGCCTCCCGGTCGCGCAGCATCTTGCGGTGGACCTTGCCCGCCGGGTTCTTGGGAAGTTCTTCCACGAACTCCACGATGCGGGGGAACTCGTGCTGGGCCAGACGTTCGCGGGTGAAGTCCTGAAGTTCCTTGACGAAGCCATCGTCACCCGCACGGTTGGCGACGACGAAGGCCTTCACCACTTGCCCGCGCTGTTCGTCCGGCACGCCGATCACGCCGCATTCGAGGACGTTCTCATGCCGCAGCATGGTGTTCTCGATCTCGACGGCGGACATCGTCCAGCCCGCCGAGATGATCACGTCATCGGCGCGGCCGCAGTGATAGAAATAGCCTTCCTCATCGATCTTCGCGCGGTCCTTGGTGGTCATCCAGGAGCCGCCCCGCCAGAGCATCAGCTCGCCGATCTCGCCGGGCGCGGTGGGCGTGCCGTTGGGACGCTGCACTTCCAGCTTCTGCCCCGGGACCGCCTTGCCCAGCGAGCCGGGCTTCACCGTGAAATCGTCCGCGCCGGGATAGTTCACCAGCACCACGCCGATCTCGGTGGTGCCGTACATCGAGCAGACGGGCACCTTGAAGGCTTCGTCGATGAATTCCAGCGTCGCCGGATCGATCGGCTCGCCGGTGTAGGACAGCTTGCGGAAGTGGAACTTGTAGTCCCCCGCCGCGCCGCTGTTCTTCATCATCCGGTAGTGCGTGGCCGCCGCCGACATATTGGTGATGCCATAGTCGTCCAGCGCCTTCATCAGCCGCACCGGATCGAAGCGCCCGGCGAAGGTGCCGGTGGTTACGCCAAGGCCCAGCGGGGCCAGCGTACCGTGCCACAGGCCGTGCCCCCAGGCCGGCGAGGACGGGCAGAAGAACTCGTCGCCCTCGCCGTTTGTGGTCTTGGGACGGATGCCGGTGCCGTAGAGCGCCGCGAACATCAGCGTCACCAGCGCCTTGTGCGTGTGCTTCACCGCTTCCGGCAGCTCGCGCGTGGTGCCGCTGGTATACTGGAACACCGCAAGGTCGCCCGCCTTCGTCTTCGGCTCGTAAGTCGCCGGGAACTTCGCGATCTCGTCCAGCAGGCCATCATCGGCAACGATCACGCGCAGCCCGTTCTCCGCCGTCACCGCACCGCGTGCGAGATCCGCCTTCTCGGCATTGGTGATCAGGATGGCGGGCTTGCAGTCGTCGATCCGCAGCTTCAGCGCGTCCGGCCCGAACAGGGTGAACAGCGGCACCGAGATCGCGCCGGTCTGCATCGCGCCGAACAGGCAGACGTAGAACGGCAGCGAAGGTTCGAGCATGAAGGCGATGCGCTCGCCGGGCTTCACGCCTTCGGCATCGAGCCAATGCGCGAAGCGGGCGGCGCCGGCGGCGATCAGGTCGAAGCTAAGGATTTCATCGCGGCCGCCCTCATTTCCCTTGGCGGCGTGCGCGATACGGACGGCGGGACGGCCCGAACCGTCGGCATGGCGGGTGATGCACTCGTGGGCGATGTTGAGCACGTCGCGGTCGCCATCGAACAGCTCCCACAAAGCGGCCGACGAGGCCTGCGCCTGCGCATCGGCATAGCTCGTCAGTTCAGTCAGCCTAACCATCGCTCATCCCATTTCCGTGGATCGAAACGACTCCAGCATCGCCGTTTGTCCTTGTGTTCAACAAATGTGATAGAGCGATCTTGATTTGTAAATATTGAATGTTATTCTGTATATTGAACAATGAGCAGATCAGCCCCCCTGGAAGACGCCGTGCGCGCCAGCAAGGCCCCCGCCATCGCCCGGGCGGCGGCAGTCCTGCGCCTGCTGGGCAAGCGGGGCACACCGATGGGGGTGCAGGCCATCGCCCGTGAACTGGGGCTGGTGCCCAGCACATGCCTTTATGTCCTGCGGGCGCTGGTGACCGAGGAACTGGTGGCTTTCGATGCGGATACGAAGCGCTACGCGCTCGACGCCGGCGTGCTCACCCTTGCGCGCGCCTGGCTGAGAAGGGACCAGTTCAACGACCTCGCCCAACCGCAACTCGATCGGATCGCGCGCGAATTCGGACTGACCACCCTGGGCGTCCAGATTTTCGGCCTGGACCACATCATCGTCACCGCGATGTCGCAGTCCGAGCGGAATTTCCAGCTCTCGACGCAGGTCGGCAGCCGCTTTCCCGCGCTGGTTTCCGCGACCGGGCGCTGCATCGCCGCCTTCGGCGATCGTGCCTTGCCAGACCTCAAGCCACGGTTCGACGCGCTACGTTGGGAGGATGCGCCATCCTGGCCGGAATGGTGCGAACAAGTGGAAGAGGCGCGCCAAACCGGCGTGGCGGTGGATGCCGGGCACTATATCTCCGGCGTTACCGTGGCCGCAGCCCCGGTCTGGAAAAGCGGGCGTACACCCAGCCACGCCCTCGTCGCGATCGGGATCGGCGCTGCCCTGCGCGAGGAACTGGGCGGACTGAAGCAGGCCCTTGTCGGTGCCGCCCGGTCGCTCAGCGAGCAGCTGACTGCCTAATCTTGAGCAGGTGTCGCGCGGCCCAGATGCCGCCGCACGATGTCCAGGAAGGCGCTGCCTTGCACGGCGGCACCGTGCAACAGGCCGATCTCCCGCACGAGTTCGAAATCGCGTACCGGCACGAAACTGACAGTGCCGTCCGCAAAGCCTTCCGGCATCATGCCGACCCCGGCTCCGCTGCGGATTACCGAGAGAACGCGCTCGTCGCTGGTGGTCTTCAGCACGAAGCGCGGACGCACCCCCCGCTGCGTGAAGAAGCGATTGATTTCCGGCAGCGCCTCGCAATGACGGCGCAGAGCCATGCGATCCTGCGCCAGTTGCTCCGCCAGGACTTCGTTTTCTCCGGCCAGCGGATGCTCGCGCGGCAGCACCATCATGTAGCGTTCGCGGGACAGCACCTCCGGCCGGTACCGCGCATGATGCGGCCGCACCACGGTGAGCGCCACATCGATACGGCCGCGTTCGAGGCGTTCGGCCAGGTCGCGCTCGCCGCCGTCCAGCAGTTCCAGCGCGTCGCCGGAGAGTTCGTGGTGCTCTGCCAGCGCGCGGCCGATCAGACGGTTGGGGATGGTGTTCAGAACGCCCACACGCAGCAGGCTCGATTCGGCGGGCTCGGCCAGTTCGACCAGCGCGTGCTCGTACTCGGCGGCGATGCGGCGCGCGCGGATGAGGAACCTGCTGCCGGCCGGCGTCAGGGCAACGCGCTGGCGATCCCTGTCGAACAGACGCGCGCCGAGTTCACGCTCCAGCTTGGCGATTCCCGCCGAAAGCGTGGGCTGGGTCACCGCCACACTGCGGGCGGCCCGGCTGAAATTGCCGGTTTCGGCCACGGCCAGGAAGTAACGCAGCAGATATTGATCGATCATAGATGCTGTCTATTACGAAGGGCGGAAACTTTCAATTTCCGCTGATGGTTCGGCGTGTCTACATGGAAGTGACACGTTATTCTGGTTGAAAAGAGGCCGAGCGGCCCGATCGGAGAAGGAAAGCATGAGCGCACCGGTGCTCCAGACGAGCCTGAATCCCGACAGTCCCGAAGCGCAGGCGCGCGATCGTCACAACCGCGCCCTGGTGGCGGAACTGCGCGGCAAAGTCGCCCGGGCCGCGCTCGGCGGCAACGCGAAGTCGCGCGAACGCCATGTTGCCCGAGGCAAGCTGCTGCCGCGCGAACGGGTGGAGAGACTGCTCGATCCGGGCTCGCCGCTGCTGGAACTGGGCCAGCTCGCCGCCGAAGGGCTCTACGAGGACGACATTCCCGGCGCCGGCCTGATCACGGCCATCGGCACGGTTTCCGGGCGCCAGTGCATGATCGTCTGCAACGACGCCACCGTGAAAGGCGGCACCTATTACCCGATCACCGTGAAGAAGCACGTCCGCGCGCAGGAGATCGCCCAGGAAAACAACCTGCCGTGCATCTACCTGGTCGACAGCGGCGGCGCCAACCTGCCGCACCAGGCCGAAGTCTTCCCCGACCGCGACCACTTCGGCCGCATCTTCTTCAACCAGGCGCAGATGTCCGCCAAGGGCATCCCGCAGGTCGCCTGCGTCATGGGAAGCTGCACTGCAGGCGGCGCCTATGTCCCGGCGATGAGCGACGAATCGGTGATCGTGAAGGAACAGGGCACGATCTTCCTCGCCGGCCCCCCGCTGGTTCAGGCGGCGACCGGCGAGGTGATCTCGGCAGAGGATCTCGGCGGCGGTGATCTCCACAGCCGCAAGTCGGGCGTGACGGATCACCTGGCCGATAACGACGAACACGCGCTCACCATCGTGCGCGACATCGTCAGCCACCTCGGCCCGCTGCATCATCACGACCAGCCTTTGCGCGCGCCGCGCCCGCCCAAATACGACCCCGAGGAACTCTACGCGATCGTGCCGGAAGACGTGCGTGCTCCTTACGACGTGCACGAGGTGATCGCCCGCATCGTCGACGGATCAGAATTCCACGAGTTCAAGGCGCTCTACGGCACCACCCTGGTCTGCGGCTTCGCGCATATCCATGGCCAGCCGGTGGCGATCCTCGCCAACAACGGCGTGCTGTTCTCGGAAAGCGCGCAGAAGGGCGCTCACTTCATCGAACTCGCCTGCCAGCGCCGGATTCCGCTGCTGTTCCTCCAGAACATCTCGGGCTTCATGGTCGGCGGCAAGTACGAAGCGGAGGGCATCGCCAAGCACGGCGCCAAGCTCGTCACCGCCGTCGCCACCGCTTCGGTGCCCAAGATCACCGTCTTGATCGGCGGCTCGTTCGGCGCGGGCAATTACGGCATGTGCGGGCGCGCCTACGATCCGCGCTTCCTGTTCACCTGGCCCAATGCGCGCATCTCGGTGATGGGCGGCGAGCAGGCCGCCTCGGTGCTGGCGACCGTCCACCGCGACGCCGCGAAGTGGTCGCCCGAGGAGGCGGAAGCCTTCAAGGCGCCTATCCGCCAGAAGTACGAGGACGAGGGCAATCCCTACTACGCCACCGCACGGCTGTGGGACGACGGCGTGATCGATCCGGCCCAGACCCGCGACGTGCTGGGCCTTGCCCTTGCTGCCTGCCTCGAAGCCCCGATTCCGAAGGCGCCCCGCTTCGGGGTGTTCCGGATGTGAGCGGCGAAACGGGAGACAAGACATGATTCAATCGCTGCTCATCGCCAATCGCGGCGAAATAGCCTGCCGCGTCATCCGCACCGCCCGCCAGATGGGCATCCGCACCGTCGCGGTCTATTCCGACGCCGACGCCGATGCCCTGCATGTGCGCGAGGCGGACGAGGCCGTGCATATCGGCCCCTCCCCGGCACGCGAAAGCTACCTCGTGGGCGAGAAGATCCTCGCCGCCGCGAAGCAAACCGGCGCCGAGGCGATCCATCCCGGCTACGGATTCCTTTCGGAGAATGCCGAATTCGCGCAGGCGGTGATGGATGCGGGCTTGGTCTGGGTCGGGCCGAACCCTTCCTCGATCACGGCAATGGGCCTGAAGGACGCAGCCAAGAAGCTGATGGCCGCAGCCGGTGTCCCGGTGACGCCGGGCTACATGGGAGAGAACCAGGAGCCTGCCTTCCTGGCCGCCGAAGCCGCGAAGATCGGCTATCCCGTGCTCATCAAGGCCGTGGCCGGCGGCGGCGGCAAGGGCATGCGGCTGGTCGAGGCGCCCGAGGATTTCGTCGATGCCCTGGCCTCATGCAAGCGCGAGGCGTCCTCCTCGTTCGGCAACGAACATGTCCTGATCGAAAAATACATCGCGAGCCCGCGGCACATCGAAGTGCAGGTCTTCGGCGACAGCCACGGCAACGTCGTTCACCTGTTCGAGCGTGACTGCTCGCTCCAGCGCCGTCACCAGAAGGTGATCGAGGAAGCCCCGGCGCCCGGCATGGACGCGGCGACACGGGAGGCGCTCTGCGCGGCGGCCGTCCGCGCGGCCAAGGCCGTCGACTACGTGGGCGCCGGCACGATCGAATTCATCGCCGATGGTTCGGGCAAGCTCTCCGCCGACCGCATCTGGTTCATGGAAATGAACACCCGGCTTCAGGTGGAGCATCCGGTGACCGAGGAGATCACCGGCGTCGATCTCGTCGAATGGCAGCTCTTGGTGGCGAGCGGCGGGAAACTACCGAAATCGCAGGAAGACCTCACCATCGACGGATGGGCGATGGAAGCGCGTCTCTATGCCGAAGACCCGGCCAAGGGCTTCCTGCCCAGCATCGGCAGGCTGGAACTGCTGGAATTCGGTGAGGCCGAAGGGGCCGAAGGGCGAGGGCGCATCGACACCGGCGTCTATGAGGGCGCCGAAGTCTCGCCGTTCTACGATCCGATGATCGCCAAGGTCATCGCCTGGGGCGAGGACCGCGACGAGGCACGCGAACGCCTGGGCGAGATGCTGGAGGACAGCGCGGTCTGGCCGGTCCGCACCAATGCCTCGTTCCTGGTCAAGGCCTTGCAGCATCCGGATTTCGCGGCAGGCAAAGTCGATACCGGCCTGATCGGTCGTGACGGGGAAGCCATGGCGCAGGCGCCGCTCCCTTCCGACGAAGTGCTGGAAGCGGCCGCGAATTCGCTGGTACCGGCAAATGCCCTTCCCGGATTCCGTCTCAATGCCGCGCCGATGCGTTCGGCCTGGTTCTCTCTCGACGGCGAGAAGGTCGAGATCGCGCTGACGGGTGAAGGCAGCGAGGAACCGGACGATGCCGTGCTCGTGACCGAACAGGGTCAGGCCTGGCTGCTCGCACCCTGGCGCCGGGACGGCGTGCACGGCGGGGCGGACGCGTCAGGTGCGATCCTCGCGCCGATGCCCGGCAAGGTCATCGCGGTGGAAGTTGCCGAGGGGCAGGCCGTGACCAAGGGGCAGAAGCTGCTGACCCTGGAAGCGATGAAGATGGAGCACACGCTGACCGCGCCGTTCGACGGGGTGGTCGCTGAACTCAATGCCGTTGCCGGGGCGCAGATCCAGGTGGAAGCCCTGCTCGCGCGGGTCGAGCCGGTAGAGCCGTGAGAAAGTAGGCGACCCAGTCCGAACCGCGAATCCGATACGAGGAGAATGCCCGTGAAACTTTCGTATCTTCCTGCCTTCGCCGCGCTGGCACTGACCGGCATGTCCCTGTCGCAGCCCGTCGATGCGGCGCGGCCTTCGCAGTGGCGCACGATCGCCACGCGCACGCTTGCCCCGCGCACGAGCCGCGAGACGATCGGCCTGAACAACCGCGATCGCTATCGCCAGCTTCAGTTCTGCGTTCGCGGCGCGCCGGTACGGCTGAACTCATTTGCCGTGCGGTTCGATAATGGCCGGGTTCAGAACGTGCGGGTGAATGCCCGCCTGACCTCCGGCGGCTGCTCGCGCGTGACCAACCTCGTCAACGGGCCGCGCCGCCTGGCCCGCGTGGATCTGACCTATCAACAGATCCCGCAAGGCGCGCGCCCGCCGCAGCTTCGCTTGCTGGCGCGCTGAAAACTTCTCCGGCCGGACCCGCCGGACCAATTGGGGAGACAGGATTTGCCGGGACGCTTTTTCGACGAATGGACCGTGGGCGACAGGATCACCCACCAGCCGAGCCGCACCGTCACCGAGACGGACAACCTGATGTTCTCGGCCATGACGCACAACATGCAGCCGCTGCACCTCGACGCGGAAATGGCGAAGAAGAGCGAATTCGGCCAGATCCTGGTCAATTCCACTTTCACCTTCAGCCTCGCGGTGGGGCTGTCGATCGCGGACACCACGGTGGGCACCTTGGTCGCCAACCTCGGCTTCGACAAAGTCGTGACGCCCAAGCCGACCTTCATCGGCGATACGCTCACTTGCACCACCGAAGTGGTCGAGATGCGCGAAAGCAAGTCGCGGCCGACCCAGGGCATCGTGGTATTCCGGCACGAACTGACGAACCAGCACGGCGAAGTGGCGCTGTCCTGCCTGCGTTCGGTGCTGCTGAAGAAGAAGGACGCGTAGGGCGGCCTTTTCTAAGCGGCGGCAACCGCCTCCTTCAGGCGGGGCATGGTTCGTTCCAGCAGCTTCAGGCTCTTCCAGCCTTCTTCCGGCGAAAGTCCGCCGAGAAGTGGCTGGAAGCCGACCTGACCGCCCTTTCCCAGCGCGCGGACGCGCTCAACCAGCTGGTCCGGCGTCCAGGCTGCGAACATTCCGGCGTGGCGCAGGGCGGCCGGGTCCGTCAGGCCCTTGAACGGCGAGTTTGAGCCATCGCCCTCTTGCTCCGCCCATTTGGCGTATTCGGTGATGACGTGGACGGCGTGCGGCGCGATCGCCTCCCAGCCGGCGTCGGGATCCTCGCACAGATGGACGGCCAGCGGCATGCCCGGCACCGGGCGGAAATACGTGCGGGGCGCATGGCCCAACCGCTCGCACTCCGCCAGATAGAGGTCGATGAGTTCGGGCTTCATCGGGCCGAAACCCACTCCGAACTTCGCCGCGCGCTTCGCCGAAGCCGGCACGCCGCCGCCGACCATGACGATATCCTCGGGCGCCTGCACCGAAAGCGGGCGAACGTATATCGGACGCCCGTCGAACTCGAACTTCTCGCCCCGGAGCGCGCGCAGGATGATCTCCAGCCCTTCGTCCATCAGGCGCGCCCGGTCCTTCAGCGACTTGCGGAACATCGCGAATTCGAACGGCACGTAACCCGCGCCGAAGATCACGTTGAGTCGTCCGTTCGACATCTGGTCCACGATCGCGATCTGCTCCGCCAGTTCGAGCGGATCGTGCAGCGGCAGCACCACCGCGCCGAGCAGGAAGCGGATGCGGCTGGTGACCGCCGCCATGCCGCCTGCCAGCGTGAAAGGCTGCGGCAGGTAGCCGTCGTCGGAGCCGTGATGCTGCATCAGGCCGATCTGGTCGGCGCCGATGCGGTCGACGAATGCGGCCATCTCGATCGCCGCGCGGTAAAGCTCGTGCGTAGGCGTTGCCCAATCCGGCGAGCGCATGTCGAACGAGACGTTGATGCGGACATTGTTCACGGCCTGACTCCCCTTCGGCGTTCGATCCGGGTGGTGCGGCAATCGCCGAGCGGCGGCAAATCTCACGCAGGAGATACCGCCGGGGCGCTCCCGAACGAGACTCAGGCCGGCTGCCGCAGTTGCTCGACCAGTCGCGGCACATCCGCCAGCGCGCGCAGGGCATCGTTGAGGTGCGTGCAGCCGTCGGGCCCGCGCAGCATTTCCAGCACGTCCTCGCGCACTTGCGCCAGATTGCGCCCGACCAGCCGCGCAAGGTTGTGGACGGCGCCGGGGCATTCCCGGAACGGCAGGATGCGCGCTTCCGGCTCCAGCGTCAGCACTTCCAGGCTTTCGGCATCGACCGTGGCGGCAAGGTTGTATTCGTGGATGGCGACGCGGCCACCCTCACGCAGCTTGGCGCTGTCCTGGAAGGCGGAATCGATGCGAATCAGGCCTTGCTCCCGCGTCACGTCGATGCGGCGGGCGCGGCGAAAGCCGGGGCCTTCGTATTCCAGGAAAGCATGCCAGCCTTCGGGATCCGCCGGGTTGCGCAAATGGCCCGCATCAGCGTCGGCCACGTTCTCCAGCGAAGTGCCGGTAACGCCGCTGTTGCCCTCCCGAAGCCCCCAGCAGACGTTGGCGCGCTGCGCGAGCACCGGGTTGTCCTCGTCGCCGCCGAGCCGCCGACGCAGCAGTTCCATGCGTTCCGGATACCATTGTCCCCAGGCGAAAGCGGAAACGAGCGCGGTGCCGGAAAGATCGTCGAGCACGAGATAGAGCGGATCCGCGCGCGCGATCAGCTGGGCGATGGCCTCCGGCGCCGGATCGGCGGCGATCTCGGTGATCGTCTTGTCCTCGGTCATCCGCAGCGAGAACTCGCCCTCGGCCAGCGTCCGGCCGGTGCCGTCGGCGCCGGTCAGATAATCGCGCGCCCGGCCGACGAAGAGGCGCTGGCCTTCGGGTCCATCGGGCCAGGCGACGTCGATGCTTGTCGTGCGGCGTAGCGAATCGGCGGGGCGCGGCGGCGCCGGGTTCGCCGTCTGGCGCGGCGGCGGCGGATAGTGGTCCGGCGAGTTGGGAACCGTCATGGTGGCATCCTGCGATTTTCTGTTATCGCGGTCAGCCTGACACCTTCACCAGCAGCTTGCCTAGATGGTTGTTGCCAGAAAACACCCCGGCGAAGGCTTGCGGGGCGGCATCCAGCCCTTCCACGACCGATTCGGCGCACTGGACCCGCCCTTGCGCGATCCAGCCCGCGATGTCTTCCAGCGCCTGCTGTCCGCCGACGAGGAACCCGCCGAATCCGCGGATTTCCAGCCCTTTCGACATGATGGTGCGGAAGAAGCCGGGCAGCCGGTCCGGTCCCGGTCCTTCCATGCCCATACCGTAATAGGCGATGAAACCGCAGACCGGCATCCGCGCCCCGCGCTTCAGATGAGGTAGCACCGCCAGCATTACGTCCCCGCCGACGTTATCGATGAACACGTCCGCGCCTTCGGGCAATGCGCTAGCGAGTTGTGCGGCGAAGTCCGGCGCCTTGTAGTCGGCCGAAGCGTCGAAGCCGAGGTCGAGCAGGCCCCGGCACTTGTCCGGACCTCCGGCGATACCGACCACGCGGGCGCCACGAATCTTGGCGATTTGTCCGGCAATGCTGCCGACCGCCCCCGCCGCCGCCGAGATCACCACCGTCTCGCCCGCCGCCACGCGGCCGATGCCGATGACGCAGGCATGGGCGGTCTGCCCCGGCATGCCCAGCGCGCCCAATGCGGTGGACACCGGCGCCATTGCGGGGTCGAGCTTTCGCGGCGGCCCGCGCCAGTCCGCCTTATCCGGCGCGACCACGGCATATTCGCGCCAGCCGGTGCGGTCCTCCACCACGTCGCCCACCGCATAACCAGGGTGGTTGGAGGCGACCACCGCGCTGACGGTCGGTCCATACATCACCTCGCCCGGACGGACCTGGGTGACGCCGGAAAGTCGCTTCTCGTCGATGGCGAAGCGGATCAGCGGATCGAGCCCCAGCCAGAGCGTCTTCAGCAGCACCTCGCCCTCGCCCGGCTGCGGGGTCGGTGCGTCCTCCACGCGGAAATCCGATGGCTTGGGATTGCCGCTGGCATAGCGAGCCAGAACGACCTGCTTCATCGTCTCGCTCATCTGAGCTTCACCGTCACCGCCGACATGCCGCGATGGTCGAGGCCGCGATATTCCGGCTTCGGCTTGGCGGGGTCGAGCGTCATGTTCGGGAAGCGGTCGAGCAGGCCGTTGATCGCCACCACCATCTCCTGCCGGGCAACGTCCATGCCGAGGCAGCGGTGCGGGCCGAATCCGAAGCCCATGTGGTGCTCCTTGCGGCGGAAGATGTCGTATTCCTCCGGCTTGTTGAACACGGTGGGATCGTGATTGGCGGCGCCGAGGCACAAGTGGATGCGGGTACCGGCGGGGACCGGCACGCCCTCCATCTCGGTATCCTCCATGCAGAGGCGCATGAACACCGGGTCGGTCGCGCGCCAGCGCAGGCCCTCTTCCACGGCGAGGTCGATCACGCTGCGGTCGGCGCGGCAGGCTTCCCAGAAGTGGCGGTGGTTCATCAGCGCATCGATGGTGATGCCAAGCTGGCGCCAGGTGGTGCCGCCGCCCGCGAAGATCGCAAGTTTGCAGTAGCCGAACAGCTCGTCCTCGGTGAGCGGCCGCTTGGAGCCGTCTTCATGCGCGATCTCGCAGCCGATCAGCCCGGCGATCAGGTTGTCGCCCGGCTCGCGCTGGTTCTCCGCGATCAGGCGGCGCAGCGTGCCGTCCACCCAGGCGCGCGCCTCGGCGGCTTCCTCCGGCTTGAGGTAACGGGCGCCAAAGGTTGCGCGGTTGAGCTGGTAGCGGAACTCGATCACGTCCTCGCCCTCCAGCCCGATGGCGCGGGTGACGGTGGCCATCGGCAGACGGGCGCAAAGCTCGGTGTTGAGATCGGCGGTGTCGCGATCGAGCAGCTGATCGAGCAGGACGTCCACCGTCTCCTCGATCCAGCGCTTGTTCCACCAGTCCAGCACCTTGGGCCGCTTGAACAGGGGCTGCGCGGCGGAGCGCAGGCGCTTGTGCGGCTTGCCCACCATCGACAGGATTGTGGTGCCCAAGGTGCGCACGCCCGCGCTCTCGTTATACCCTTCCGAGGAATAGAGCTGGTTCTCGCGAAAACCGATCTCGCAGGCGCGATAGGAGAAGAACGTCATGTTCTCTCGCGGCGCGCCGAGCATCGCCACCATTTCCGGCACGCCCAGCAGTTCGCGCAGGGTGCCTTTGTGAACCGCCCCCGCATCGCGCAGGGCATTCATGTCCTCGGTATAGTCGCGCGTGGGATCGACGCCGGAATTGGCGTCCGCCTTGTCGACATCGAACATTTCCGCATAGCGCGGATTGTCGGACAGCAGCGATGCCAGCGCGTTCGAGCGGGAATCGCTTCCGGAATAGGGACAGGTCGCCATGGTCAGCCTCCTACCTTGCGTCCGGCCGAGAGCCCCCCGTCCACGGGGAGATTCACGCCGGTCACGTTGCTTGCGAGATCGGAACAGAGAAACAGCGCAGCCGACGCCGTGTCGCGCGGGTCGATGGCGCGGCCGAGCGGGTGGACGCGGCCCATGCCTTCGAGGATGCGGCCCCGGTGTTCGCTGTCGGGGTCCATCCCGGCATAGTGGGTGAGCATTCCCGCCGGGCAGACAGCGTTCACGCGGATGCCCTTCTCCGCCACCTCTATGGCGAGCGCGCGGGTAAGCTGGACCACAGCGCCCTTGGTGGCGCCGTAGAACACGCCGCCATAGCCGATCAGCCCGGCGACCGAGGCGGTGGAAACGATGGCGCCGCCACCTCCTTGCTTCTCGAACTGGCGGATCGCCGACTGGCAGCCATGGACCACCCCCATCAGGTTGACCTCGGCCACGCGGCGCATGTCCTCGCCTTCGCATTCGATGAGGGTGCGCAGGCCCTTGCCGGGGATCGGGCTGATGGTCACGCCAGCATTGTTGTAGATGCAGTCGAGCCGTCCGTAAGCCTCGACGCCTGCAGCCACGGCGGCGTCGACCGAGGCGGGATCGGCAACGTCGCACCCGACGGCGATGGCCTCCCCGCCTTCGGAGCGCACCATCTCGGCGGTTGCGGTCGCTTCAGCGGCATTCACATCCGCCGCGATCACTTTCGCGCCGTGTTCGGCAAAGAGCAGGCAAGCCGCGCGGCCGACGCCCGATCCGGCCCCGGTAATCAGTGCGACTTTGCCTTCGAGCAGTCCTTTCATCCCGGTCCTCCCCTCACCCGCCAATGTTCAGCGTGGTCATGATCTGGAATTCGCGCAGGCCCTCGATGCCGCGCTCGCGGCCGAGGCCGCTCATCTTGATGCCGCCGCCGCTGGCATGGCTGGAGGCCAGAGCGCCGTTGACGTTCACCGCGCCGCTGCGGATTTTCAGGCCCACTTCCAACGCCTTGACCTTGTCCTTGCCGTGGACCCAGCCGGAGAGGCCGAAGCGGCTGTCGTTGGCCATTTCCACCGCGTGATCAAGGTCGCGGTAGCCGATCACCGAAACGACCGGGCCGAAGATCTCCTCCTGCGCGGCGGGATTGGCATTGTCGGGAAGGTCGAGCACGGTGGGTTCGAAGAAATAGCCCGTCTCCAGCCCCTCCGGCCGCTTGCCTCCGCAGACCACGCGGCCGCCCCCGGCGACGGCGGCGGCGACGAAATGCTCGCAGCGAGCGCGCTGGGCGGCGCTGACCACGGGGCCAAGCTGCGTCGCCGGATCGCGCGCCGGGCCGATCTTCACATTGGCCAACAGCTTCGCCATCGCCTCCAGCACCTCGGCCTTGCTCTCCTGCGGCACGAAAACGCGGGTGCCGAGCACGCAGCCCTGCCCGGCATGGGAGGTGCAGACGGACATTGCCGCCATGGCCGCACGCTCCACCGAGTCCGGGAGGTAGATCTGCGCCGACTTGCCGCCGAGTTCGAGCACCAGCCGCTTCAGCGTCGGCGCGGCCTGCTTGGCAACTTCCACGCCCACGGTGGAAGAGCCGGTGAAGCTCACCATGTCCACGCGCGGATCACTCGTCAGCGCCTGGGCGCCGTCGACGCCCTCCTCGATCACCAGGTTGAACACGCCTGCGGGAAGCCCGGCTTCCTCGGCGGCTTCGGCGAAGACCAGCGCGGAGAGCGGCGTCAGCGGATTGGGCCGCAGGATTACCGTATTGCCAGCCATCAGCGCCGGCACGACTTTCCAGAGGGCCGTGTAGAACGGCACGTTGTAGGCGGAAATCGCCGTCACCACCCCGATCGGGGACCAGCGCCTGACGCTCTGCACCGCGAAGTGGGCGTTGACCCGCTCGTGCAGGGGCAGCGCATTGTCCTCGATCTCCGGCAGACGCAGGAACATCTCGACGATCTCGCGCGCCATGCGCAGCGGCGAGGCGACTTGCGCGCCCATGACCGTGGAGGAAACCGGACATCCGGCCTCGCGGATGGCAATATCGCGAAGGCGTTCGGCCCGAGCCTCCAGCGCGGCGGCGAAGCGGAACATCGCGGCGCCGCGTTCCCGCATGGCGAGGCGCGGCCATTCGCCTGTGTCGAAAGCCCGCAGTGCCGCGGCAATCGCAGCCTGTACCTGTGCCGGAGAAACGCCCGCGATATGATCCACGACGCTTTCGTCGGACGGATCGAGCACCGCGAAGGACTGCCCCTCTCCGGCCACGAAACCGCCATCGATATAGCCTGCCTGTATCAGGGGCCCTCTCCTCGTTAATTCATTATTGTGAATTTTTATTCGCAGATGAGACTAACCAAGGGCGTCGCCAACGTCAATCGCGTCCGCGCTTCCGGCATGACGATCACCTGTCACAGTTGCCTCCCCCCGAAGCGGTGCCTATTTCCTCCGGCACACGCGAGGCGATGCGTCCGGCATCTCCGCAACCAGCGAGGATCAGCACGAATGGCGTACACCGACTTCCTCCGGCAGCAGTGCTACATCGACGGCCAGTGGTGCGACGCCGACAGCGGCGCCACGCTCGATGTGACGGACCCCGGCACGGGCAAGACGCTCGGCACCGTCCCCAAGATGGGCGCGGACGAGACTTCGCGCGCTATCGATGCCGCCGAAAAGGCCCTCCCCGCCTGGCGCGCCAAGACGGCCGGAGAGCGCGCGAAGCTGATGCGCAAGCTGTTCGAACTCATGCTCCAGCACCAGGACGACCTCGGCGAGCTGCTCACCCGCGAGCAGGGCAAGCCGCTGGCCGAAGGCCGCGGCGAGATCGCCTATGGCGCCAGCTTCATCGAATGGTTCGCCGAAGAGGGCAAGCGCGCCTATGGCGACGTAATCCCCGGCCATGCGCCGGATCGCCGCATCGTCTGCATCAAGCAGGGCGTCGGCGTGGTCGCGGCGATCACCCCCTGGAACTTCCCCAATGCGATGATCACCCGCAAGCTCGGCCCGGCGCTGGCGGCGGGCTGCACCATCGTCATCAAGCCCGCCTCGGCCACGCCCTATTCGGCGCTGGCGATCGCGCGGCTTTGCGAGATGGCGGGCATTCCGGCGGGCGTGGTCAATGTCGTCACCGGCAGCGCCGGGCAGATCGGCGGCACTTTGACCGCCAGCCCCAAGGTCGCCAAGCTGACCTTCACCGGCTCCACCGAGATCGGCCGCGACCTGCTGCGCGAATGTGCCGAGACGATCAAGAAGACCTCGATGGAACTGGGCGGCAATGCGCCGTTCCTGGTGTTCGACGATGCCGACGTGGATGCCGCCATCGACGGCGCGATGATCTCCAAGTTCCGCAACGGCGGCCAGACCTGCGTCTGCACCAATCGCTTCTACGTGCAGGACGGCGTCTACGACGAGTTCGTCGAGAAGCTCGCCAAGCGCGTCTCCGGCATGAAGGTAGGCTACGGACTGGACGACGGCACCGAAGTCGGCCCGCTGATCGACGAGAAGGCGGTCGAGAAAGTGGAGGAGCACCTCAAGGACGCGGTCGATGGCGGCGCCAAGGTGCTCGCGGGCGGCCAGCGCAACGAACGCGGCGGCTCGTTCTTCAACCCCACCGTGATTGCGGGCGTGAAGCCCGACATGAAGCTGGCGCGCGAGGAGACCTTCGGGCCGCTGGCGGGTGTCATCCGCTTCACCGACGAGGCCGAGGCTATCCGCATGGCCAACGATACCGAGTTCGGCCTCGCCAGCTATTTCTACGCATCGGACATCAGCCGCGTCTGGCGCGTGGCGGAGGCGCTGGAAGCGGGCATGGTCGGCATCAACACCGGCCTGATCTCCACCGAAGTGGCGCCTTTCGGCGGCGTCAAGCAGTCGGGCCTCGGCCGCGAGGGATCGCACTACGGGCTCGATGACTACATGGAGGTGAAGTACCTCTGTATAGGCATCAAGCCGGCCTGAGACGCAGCCTGAAACAACGAAAAGGGCAGGAGGCCATCGGCCCCCCGCCCTTTTTCATGTGCCGGCCCTCAGATCAGTCGAGCACGGTGTGCTCATCGGCCGGGTCGGTGTGGAATTCGTGCCAGACGCCATTGATGATGCCGAAGCCGACGGCAAAGCTGACGCCGAGGATCCAGGAAAAGTACCACATCGTCGTTTCCTCAATAGAAGTCGGGGTTGAGGTTCACTTCACGCGTCGTCACCCGGCCGAACATGACCTTGTAGGCCCAGGCCGTGTAGGCCAGCACGATCGGCAGCAGCACCACCGTCACCAGCAGCATGATGAACAGCGTCGTGTGACTGGACGAGGCGTTCCACACCAGCAGGCTCGAACGCGTATCGATCGAGCTGGGCAGGATGAAGGGGAACATAGACAGGCCGACAGAGGCGATGATGCCCAGGTTCGCCATCGACGATCCGGCGAAGACCAGCGCGTCCTTGCGTCCGCGAATGCCGATGAGGGCCACCAGCGGTCCGGCGAGGCCGAGCAGCGGTGCCAGGATCATCCAGGGGTGCGCGCCGTAGTTGGCGAGCCAGGCCCCTGCCGCCTGGACCGTTTCGGTCATGCGCGGGTTGGACGGACCAGCCGCCTCGGCCACGCCGGCTACGCGGTAGCCGATGTCGCCCATCGCCAGCCAGACGCCGCCCAGCGCATAGAGCACGAAGGCTGCCACTGCCGCGACCTGTCCGAAGCGCTGGGCGCGGTCGCGCACCGGGCCGTCCTCCAGCTTCAGCGTCAGCCAGCCCGCGCCGTGCAGCACCAGCATCGCCACCGAGACAAGTCCGGCGAGCAGGGCAAACGGGCTGAACAGGCCGAGCAGCGATCCTTCGTAGAAGCTGCGAAGATCGCTATCGAGCCGGAAGGGTATGCCCTGGAGGACGTTGCCCACCGCCACCCCGAACACCAGCGCCGGCACGAAACCGCCGACGAACAGCGCCCAGTCCCAGCGCGAACGCCAGGCGGGATCGGGCTTCTTCGAACGGTACTTGAAGCCCACCGGACGCAGGATGAAGGCGGAAAGCACCAGGAACATCGCCAGGTAGAAGCCCGAGAAGCTCACCGCATAGACGAAGGGCCAGGCCGCGAAGATGGCACCGCCGCCGAGGATGAACCACACCTGGTTGCCTTCCCAGGTCGGGCCGATGGCGTTGATCACCATGCGGCGCTCGGCATCGGTGCGGCCCACGAAGGGCAGGAGCGAGGCCGAGCCGAGGTCGAAGCCGTCGGTCAGGGCGAAACCGATGAGCAGGACGCCCATCAGCGCCCACCAGATCAGCCGCATCGTTTCGTAGTCGAAGGGTATGGTCATTGTTGCCTCCGTCTCATTCGGCCGGGATGGCGGTGAAGGTGGTGGCAGGCGCCCGCTCGGGCGCGGGTTCGCCCCCGTATCCGCCCTCGTAGATTTCGGGCCCCTTGCGGATCGTGGCGAGCATGAGCTTGACCTCGATCACCGCCAGCACGCTGTAGAGCGCGGTGAAGCCGATGATCGTCGCCCAGATCTGGGTCGTCGTCAGGCTCGAAGCTCCCAGGAACGTGGGCAGCACGCCGTCCACCGCCCAGGGCTGACGACCGAATTCGGCCACGGCCCAGCCCACCTCGATCGCGATCCACGGCGCGGGCATGGCGATCACTGCCAGCCGCAGGAACCACTTGCGATCGAACCGGCGACGGACCGAGAAGGCAAAGGCAGTCGCGAAGAACACGATGAAGAAGAAGCCCAGCCCCGCCATGATGCGGAACATGAAGAACAGCGCCGGTACGTTGGGCACGGTGCTCCAGGCGGCCTTCTCGATCGTGGCGTCGTCCGCCTGGCGCGGGTCTGCCACGAAGCGCTTGAGCAGCAGGGCATAGCCGAGGTCGTTCTTGTGACGCTCCCACGCCTCGCGCGCGGCCAGGTCATTGCGGTTGACCTTGAGCTTCTCCACCGCGTCATAGGCGATCACGCCCTGGCGAATGCGGTAGTCGGCACGTTCCACCAGCGGCACGATACCGGCCACCTCGCCCGAGAGACTGCGCGTGGCGATCAGGCCCAGCACGTAGGGCACCTTGATCTCATAGGCGGTCTCGTGCGCGGAATTGGAGGGAATGCCGAACAGGGTAAGCCCGGCGGGGGCCTTCTCGGTTTCCCACATGCCTTCCATCGCGGCCAGCTTCATCTGCTGGTTGTCGGTAAGCGCGTAACCGCTCTCGTCACCCAGCACCACGACCGAGAGCGAGGCGGCGAGGCCGAAAGCCGCCGCCACGGTGAAGCTGCGCTTGGCCATTTCGATATGGCGGCCGCGCAGGAGATAGTAGCAGGACACGCCCAGCACGAAGACGGCGGCGCAGACATAGCCCGCGCTGACGGTGTGGACGAACTTGGCCTGCGCCACCGGGTTGAAGAGGACGTCCTTGAAGTTGGACACCTCCATGCGCATCGTTTCGGGATTGAACACCGCCCCGGTCGGATGCTGCATCCAGCCGTTGGCGATGAGAATCCACAGCGCCGAAAGGTTCGAACCGACCGCGACCATGATCGTCGTCAGCAGGTGGCCGCGCTTGGAAAGGCGGTCCCAGCCGAAGAACATCAGGCCCACGAAGGTGGCTTCGAGGAAGAAGGCCATGAGCCCCTCGATCGCCAGCGGTGCGCCGAAAATGTCGCCCACATAGTGCGAGTAATAGGCCCAGTTGGTGCCGAACTCGAACTCCATGGTGAGGCCGGTGGCCACACCGAGCACGAAATTGATTCCGAAGAGCTTGCCCCAGAACCGGGTGACGTCCCTCCAGATGGGACGATCGGTTATGACATAAACACTTTCCGTAATTACTAGAATAAAGGAAAGGCCCAGTGTCAGGGGTACGAAGAGAAAATGGTACAGTGCCGTCAAGGCGAACTGCAGCCGTGATAGTTCCACCACTGCCATGTCGATCATGTCGAATCCCGCTGTTTTTAGCGGCTTGAGGCGGAAGAAAGCGATTGCCCCAAGCTGGTTGGTTTCGTAGGGTCGCGTTAGGCTTCGATCCGAAAGCTGTCAAACTTTACTTACATGGTTTACTTAATTTGATCTATGTCAAATTTGCACGGGTATTGATACCCGGAGCCTGGCTTATCGATGTGACGGGAGCGGCGCTCTTTGCATGGGGCGTGGCGACCGGCGTCGGCGCGGTGGCGCGGGACGGAACGCTGCTGCTGCCCGCGGCCTGGATCCTGTGCGGCGCGGCATTGCGCGCCCTGGCGACTTGCGCGGTGAACGGCCTTGCGGTCGCGGCCGCCCAGGCGGCAAGCCGCACACGGCGCGCGGCGTTCTGGCGTCGGCTCCTCGGTGGGCGATTGGCAAAACCGATCTCCTCGGGCGAAAGCGCAAATCTTGCCCTGGATCATAACACCGCGATCGAGAATCGTGACGTGAGGTTTTCCCCTATAAGGATCAACGCCATAGTCGGACCCCTGGTGGTGGCCGCGATCGTCGCCCCGGCAAGCTGGGTGGCTGCGACGATCATGCTGGCGACGCTGGTGCCTTTCGTCATGGGCATGATCCTGGCAGGCACGGCCTCGCGCCGCGCCGCCGAACGCCAGCTTGCCGCGCTGAACGCGCTTTCGGGCCTGTTCGTCGACAGGGTGACGCATCTGCCGCTGATCCGGCACTTCGGCGCGGAAGCACGGATAAGCCGCCAGGTCCGCACCGCCACCGGCGAAGTGGCGCGCCGCACTGTCGCGGTGCTGCGCACGGCGTTCCTCTCCAACGCAGTGCTGGAGTTCTTCTCCGCGCTCTCCATCGCGCTCGTCGCGGTCTATTGCGGCTTCTCGCTGCTGGACCTGCTCCCCTTCCCCGAGCCCGAAACACTGACTCTGGTCCCGGCCTTCTTCGTGCTCGCCATGGCCCCGGAATTCTACCTGCCGATGCGCCGCCTGGCCGCTGCCTATCATGAAAAGCAGCTCGGCGAGGCCGCCACCCAGGCCCTCGCTCCGTTCGAAGACAAGGCTGTTCCCGCGAAGCCGACCCTCGGCACGGACAAAGCCGGCTTCGACGGCCTGCGCGTGGAGCACCTTGCCCTCGCATTCCCCGGCCTTTCGGCAGGGCCGCTGCATTTCACGCTCGAACGCACCGCACTTGCTGCCCTTTCCGGCCCCACCGGAAGTGGCAAGACCAGCATTCTTGCCGCCATCGCCGGGCAGCTGGTGCCCGCCTCGGGCCATATCGCCACCTTGACCGGCGCGCCGGTGGCCCCCGAATTCATAGCCTGGGCCGCACAGCGCCCCCTGCTGGTCACGGGAACGCTGGGCAAGAACCTGGCGATGGCCGCGCCCCGTGCCAGCGAAGCGGAAATTCTGGCCACAGCGCGCACGGTGGGGCTCGGTCCCCTGCTCGACCGCCGCGGCGGACTGGCCATGCCGGTCGATCACGCCGGCTCCGGCCTGTCCGGCGGGGAACGCAGGCGCATAGGCCTCGCCCGCGCGATCCTGTCCGGCCGCCCGCTGATTCTCTGCGACGAGCCCACCGCCGACCTCGACGAAGCCTCCGCCGCCAGGATTATCGAGGTTCTGGTCAACCTCTCGGCAGAACGCTGCATCCTGGCAGCCACGCATGACCCGGCCCTGATCGCCGCCGCAGGCCAGGAGATCGCTCTGTGACCTCTTACTCGCTTCTCGCCACCGCCGGCCTCGCCCGCCGCCGCCTTCTGTTCGCAAGCCTCTGCGCCGGGATCGCCGCACTGGCCGCCATCGGCCTCCTGGCTGTCTCTGGCTGGTTCCTGACCGCCGCTGCCTTGGCAGGTTCGGCCGGATATGCGGCGGCCGCAGCCTTCAACTACCTTGTTCCCAGCGCGGCGATCCGCTTCCTCGCCATCGTCCGCACGCTCTCCCGCTACGGCGAGCGCCTGTTGTCCCACAAGGTCGCGCTGGAAGGGATGGCGGACTTGCGCGGGTCGCTGTTCCAGAAGCTGGCCGCGCAGGACAGCCGCCACGCGCCGGACACCTCGCCGGGAGAAGCCAGCACGCGCCTGATCGACGACGTGGAGGCGCTTGAAGACCTGGTCATCCGCCAGCCGGCACGCGATGCCGCTGTGGTTTCAGGACTGATCAGCCTTGCGCTCGTCGCCTTCGCCGGATGGCCCGCACTGCTCTTTCTCGCCGCAATGATGGCGGGCCTGCCGTTCCTGTTTCGCCGCATTTCGACGCGCCTGACCCAAGCCCCTGCCGAAGAGGCCGCCGCCGCGCTGGGAGACTTGCGGATTCGCTACGTGGAACTGGCCGGATCACGCGCCGAAATCGCCGCCTACGGCCTTGCCGATCAGGCCCTCGCCGAGCTGGAGCCCGCCTCCACCCGCCTGGACCGCGCCCGAGCAGGCCTGTTCCAGGCAGAGGCCGTCCAGGGCGCATTGCTTTCGCTCTATGGCGCCCTCGCCGTTGCCGGTGTCCTGCTGCTGGCGCGCGCATCGGCGCCGATGGTGGCACTCGCCATCCTGGCCACCGCTTCGGCTGTCGAAGCCATGGGCGGACTGTCTCGCAGCCTGCTGCGCCGCGCCTCTCTGGAAGCAGGCCTGCGCCGGATAGCCTCGCTCAATGCTCTGGATGCCACCTTGCACGAACCCGCGCCCGGCCAGTCCCTCGCCATTGCTCTCGGCAGCCGCCGATTCGAACCCGGCGCGCGAATCGCCGTCACCGGCCCATCCGGCTCGGGCAAGACGCGGGTGCTGCTGGCCTTTGCCGGGATGCAGACTCCGGTCGCAACTCTGGCTTGCGGCGACCGGCCCCTGAACAATCTGGCGCCCGAAATACTGAACGGGCAGTTTGCGCTGTCGCCTCAGGATGCGCCGATGCTGATCGGCACCGTGGCCGACAACCTGCGCCTTGCCCGCCCCGGCGTGACGGAAGCGGAAATGTGGGAGGCGCTGGAAGTCGTTCAACTCGATCTGCGCATCCGACGCCACGAATCTGGGCTCGATATGGCGGTCAGCGAAGGCGGCGGCATCCTTTCCGGGGGTGAGCGCAAGCGCCTGTCTATAGCCCGCGCGCTGCTGAGCCGCCGCCCCTGGCTCCTGCTGGACGAGCCAAGCGAAGGATTGGACGCCGCCACCGAAGCGGCACTGGTCGAGAGCCTGCGCGCATGGCTGGATCGGACCGGAACCGGCCTCGTCCTCGTTTCGCACCGCAAGGCGCCGCTGGCGCTATGCGCGGAAAGAATCGACGTGGCCGACCTGCACTGAACGCGTCAGCGGAAAACCCGCGCAAACCTCGCAGCGCCCCCTGCCGGAGCCTCCGCTGGAGCTGAAGACGGTGGAGGCGCGTCCCCGGAAGCCGACTCGCCCACGCTTCCCCCACCCAGCACCGCCAAGGCAGCGCCTATCTCGGCCAGACGCTCGCGGTCGACCTGATAGAACACCTGCTTGCCGCTGCGCTCGGATTGCACCAGTTCCGCCTTGCGCAGGATCGACAGCTGCTGCGAGAGCCCGGGCTGGCCGATTCCGGTACGTTCCTCGATCTCTCCCACCGAAAGCTGCCCGCTCCGCACGGCATGGAGGATTTGCAGACGCAAGGGATGCGCAAGCGCACGCAACAGCTCGGACATCGCATCGAATCCGGTAAAGGTTCCGGTGTCCATCTGGTCAGGCTCCGCTACCGAGCGTGGCATGGAACCACCCCGCGGGATCCTCGGAGGCAAGCGCCGCCTCGGCAGTCTCGCCCGGTAGCCCCAGAAGCGGCGCCCCCGGCTGCCAGTCGGCCGGAGCCAGCCCCACCCCATCCCGCACCTCCTGAAGCGCCCGCAATACCCGCAGCATTTCCGGGATCGACCGCCCGACAGTCAGCGGATAGCTGTTGCTGGCCTGAAGCACGCCATCGGGGTCGATGAAATAAGTGGACCGCACGGTGCCGCTGTCACGCGCATCGGCGCCCACCATTCCATAGGCCCGGGCGATCTCCATCGTGGGATCTTCGATGATCGGAAAATCGATAGTGACGGCCGCGGTGTCGCGGATCAGCCTGATCCACGCGAGATGCGAATAGAGACTGTCCACGGAGAGCCCAAGCAGCCTGCATCCAAACTCCGTAAACTGCGGCGCCGCCCGCGCCAGCGAGACCACTTCGCTGGTACAGACAGGCGTGAAATCAGCGGGATGGGAAAACAGGATCAGCCAGCTCCCGCGATAGTCATCAAGATCGATCGGCCCTTGTGTGCTGCGGGCCACGAATCGCGGCGTCCTGTCGCCTATGCGCAGCGGCGCGCATTTGCGCAGAAAACTCTCATGAATATCATCGTTCGCGCTTGTCATTGCCGGACGGTTACAGATTTATCCTCTATCGTAAAGCGATGCGGCATTCAGTTCCTTAAAACCGCCGCAGGAAGAGCTTTGGAAAAGGAAATCCGTCGAACGACACGTCACTTCCCGTAAGTGTTGTCTAAAGGAAGGGCAGGGTTCTGTGCCCTGACAAGGTACTCTAAACACGCAATCGCGACCCTGACCATTCAAATCGTCATTCTACGCCTTTAACAAAACTGCCCTGCAGGCACCGGCCTTGCGTTCGCCTAATCCTCGGCTGCCAGGTTGCGCGGACGCAGTATCACTGGATCGATCTTTCGGCCGCGGTTTGAGCGGGAACGCCTGGTGAAGGCCCCTCGATTTATGCATCTGGTCGAGGCTTGACCAATGGATTGGTTGGACCGCATCGGCATCACGGAGACTAAAGCGATAGGCACTTCCAGTCGGTATATGGCGTCGGCACCAGCCGCGTCTCATCGATAGGTTTAACCCTACATCTCCGGTCGCCCCGCAAAACCACAGTTAGCTTCAGCACTTTCAACCCTTGCACACCATAAACGGCCCGGCAGCTGGTCGAGTTCGCGGCGGGCTCAAACACGCAGAGAGGAAAATATTCCCTCATTTCATCAGCAACAAGTGATGGAAAATTATCAGTAATGGGAGAGTATTACTTATAAATATCGACGTATAATGAAACCAATGAAAGATTATGGTCGATTGTCGTGTTCAATAAATCAGTTCTTATCGCAGGCTGCGGCTTAGCGATTTTTCTCGCTTTTTCAAAATTTGCGTGATATTAATGAGTCATTATCGACAATGTCTGCACATCGATGACTGAGAGACTGACCGCGCTCCCGCCATTTGGAGAGCGCATGGACCTCAATCAGTTACTTTCAAATCATCAGATCGCACTAATCCGCTACGCTGTTGGCAACGGCGATGCAGAAGAGCGCGGATCTCAGTACGATCTCGTAAAAGATTATGAGTCTCGCATCGCTCGCCTGCGTCACGCCATGGGTGTGCCGGCCTACCCCAAGGGAAATGGGCTCCTAGTCAGTAGGCAAGCGTAACAACGTCCATCGGTAGGCCAAATTCAGATCATTCAGCCATCCTGAATAGCCGCTATCCCTATGCGCCCAGCAGATAGGAACAGTATGACAAGCGAAAAGAAAGTGACGCCGTCATTCGGGTCGAAAGCCCGCTGGTCCGATCGCCCAAAGCTGTCGCCCGACGCCGCAAGCCGGCAAGGCGAAGTTACCAAACTGGCGTTTGAGGCGCTCGGAGGGCGGAACGAAGCCATCGCCTACCTCAACACCGCTTGCGCTAGGCTCGGCGGCCGCCCGCTGGACCTTGCTGTCGAATCCGCTGACGGTCTCCGCCGTGTCGCGAGGGCGATAGCGAGTTTCAAACCGCTTCCCTGAACGGCCTCACGTCCTCCTACGACCAGGCCTACATTTAGATCGTCGCATTCAAGCGTGTGAGAGTGAACGTTCTGAACAAGGAGCGGCGAGCCTTCTAGAGTGGGCAGCTGACCATGGCCGCAAGACCTCGCCCGTCGACTTGCAAGCGCATAATTATGATAGCTGATGAACCCAAGGGGTTAGCGGCTTTTACCACCCCATGATGGGAGGACTTGCAGATGTCCACATTAGGTTTCTACGAAGACCAGGCAAAAATCCAGACGGAAGCGGCGGCTCAAGCCAAGTTACCGGAAGTGAGAGCCCGATGCCTGCGGGCAGCGGACGCATGGGCCGCCCTAGCCCATCGAGCTCAGAAGCTCGACACGGCGCGGGCCCTGAAAGCCGGTCAAGATCGGGAGCGTCTGCTTGAGAAAGCGATCTAAGCGCCAGCCTGTTGAGCAATCGTCTCCACACGAAAGTTGTAAGCGCCGACGGAACCCGGCCTTGACGCTAGTTGTCTAGGCTGCGCAGCAGCGCTTGTACTTCCTGCCCGAGCCGCATGGGCACGGATCGTTACGGCCGACCTTGTTGGCCTGGATAGATCTGAGCGCATTCGCGTCGCCGTCGTGCAGCAGCGCCAGCTTCCTCATACCGACGATTGCACGCGGTAGAAGCTCAGCGTGTTCGTCGCGGATGGCGTCAGCGTCTTCGCGTTCTTCGATCTGCTCGTCTGTCTCGATAAAGCCAACCAGCAGACCAAGAAACGTAGCTGTTCGCTCGTCGTCGGCGAGGTCTGACCAATATTCGGGATGCAGCTTCATGGCTCTATAGAAGCCCTTCATCCATCCCCGGACCCTGCCATGGTCAGCCTTCTGCCCCCTTTCGGAGAAGCTGGGCTGATAGCTCGGCCATCCCTTTTGAAGCTCCGCTTCAATCGCCTTGACCCGTGTCAGAACGGCGGCGAGGGCCTGCTCCATTCTGGCTTGATCCGTCACCGGGGGGAGCGCGGTCCACAAGTCGGCAATCCAGTCGGCGATTTCCAATTCTGGTGTCACCAGCACGCCGGTCAGGTAGCCGTCCATCTCCAGTGGCGGGAGGAGACCGGGATCCCAGACGAGAGGTGTGAACAGAGCGGAGTGAGGTTGTGACGTGTTCATGCAGCCTGAGCCGTATCGCGTAGGGCCTGCCAGCTCCATGGCAGCAGTTCATCGATCCGGTTGATTGGGTGATTGCCGATGCGCGCAATGACGTCCGTGAACCAGGCTTCGGGCTCCACACCGTTCAGGCGGCATGTTTCGGCGAGCGAGTAGAATAGCGCCGAGGCATCCCCCCCTTTGGTGGACCCGACGAACATCCAGTTGCGGCGCCCCAGAGCAACGCCGCGCAGGGCATTTTCGACCAGGTTGTTGCTGATCTCCAGCAGGCCATCGTCACAATAGCGAACCATCGCCGCCCAGCGGTTAAGCGGATAGCGGCATGCCTTCGCCAAAGTGCTGTCAGAAGACAGTCCCTGCATCTGGGCTTCGAGCCATGGTCGCAACGCTGCCAGTTTCGGGCAGGCCAGCTGCTGGCGAACCCGCCGTCGCTCATCGGGTGGTGCCCCCTTGATGTCCCGTTCGATCGCGAAGAGGTCGTTGATCCTCACAATCGCTTCAGCCGCAACCGGCGACGGGTTCTTTGCCAGAATGTCGGTGAACTTGCGCCGCGCGTGCGCCCAGCAGCCGACCTCGATCACGCCGCGCGGCACCTTGGTCTTTGGGTCATGATACAGCGCGTTGTAGCCGGCATAGCCGTCCGCCTGAAGGTATCCGCAGTAACCGGCAAGGTGGGCCGCCGGATGCTTACCGCCGCGGCCGGTCGTGAAGCGGAACGCCACGGCGGGCGGGCTCATATCCCCGCTTGAACGGCAGTCGCGCAGATAGACCCAGAAGTAGGCGGTGTGGCTACCGTCTTCGCCCCGCAGCAAGGTCACAGGCGTTTCATCGCCGTGTATCTTTGGAGCTTCGAGGATGTGGGCGAGCAACCGTTCGCCGAGCGGCGCCATCAGCCAGGCCAGCTTGCGCGACCAGCGGCCCATCACGTCGCGATCGATCTCCACGCCTTGACGGCGCAGAATCACCGACTGGCGATGCCAGGGCTGATGATCGACGAAGCGGCTGACGACGAGATGCGCGAGCAGTGCGCTGCTTGCCATCACCTTGGGCAATGGCAGATCGACTGCCGGCGCCTGGCGGATTGTTTCACAGGACCGACAGGCGACGCGAGGGCGAACATGACGCAGGACCCGGAAGCAGGCGGGTACGTAATCCAGCACTTCCGTGACGTCTTCGCAGATGACGGTCTCGTTACCCCCGCAGCCGCAAGGCTCGGGAAGATGCTGCGTCGTCTGCCGCGGGATATGCGCGGGGATCGGTGCCCTGGTTCCGGCCTTGCGCGTCGATTTCGCATCTGACGCCGCAGGGGCGTCATCATTGGCCGGCTCTGGGGCATCGACCTCCTCGAACATCAGGCGCAGCTGCGCGATGTCCATCTTCTCGGAGCTGCGACCGAACTGGACGCGCAGCAGCCGGGCAAGACGGTGCTCCAGCTTCTCGATCGTCAGACCCTGAGCTTTGACGGTCTGTTTTGCCGCCCCCAGTTCGGCCCGCTCCAGCTCCATGACCTCAGCCATCTCCCGCAGCATTTTCTGCAGGAGAACGGGGTCTGTGGGAAGGCGATCAAGGTCGAACCGCATGCCCAGGACTATAGCGCAAGCGGCATTCCTCGCCTACATAAACCGGTATTTTCCCGCGCTTTTATCGCTCATGCGAGGGTCGGCACGAGCACCTCGTCGTGAACAATTGCCTGCCGCCAATCCAGCCCCTCGATCAGCATTGCCAACTGCGCAGCCGAGAGTCGGGCGGCTGCTCCATCCTGAGTCCTGGGCCACACGAACTTTCCGCGCTCGAGACGTTTTGCATAAAGACAAAGTCCCGACCCGTCCCACACCAGCGCCTTCAATCTATCGCCTCTTTTTCCGCGGAAGAGGAAAACGGCGCCGGAGAAAGGATCGAGCTGGAGGATATTGCGCACCTGCGCCGACAGGCCATCGAAGCCCTTGCGCATGTCGCACGGTGCCAGCGACAGATAGATCTTCGCCGACGGCGGCAGCGTCAGGCTCAACGTTCAAGCTCCCCGACAACCTCGAGCGCCAATCTCAACGCCTCCCTGTCGACCAGCTTGTCGATCGATACCGTGAAGCCACCGCCGCGCCGGATTTCGATCCGGCCAGCGTCGGACGACTTGCCGAGCGGTTCGGCAGGCGTCAGTTCGACGGGCACGAACCCGGCCATCGCGCCGCGGAGCAATTGCTTGCGCCAGGTGTAAAGTTGACCCGTTCCGATCCCGTACCGACGCGCCACCACCGCCATGATGGCGCCGGGCTGCGTCGTCTCCTTCAGGATCGCCAGCTTCTCTTCGTCGCTCCAATGCCGGCGACGTTCCACCCGTACGACCGCTCCGCCATCTCGGCGAGCACTCATACGAGGCTCTTTTGACTGCTCGATATCCACTCGCAAGGCCTCCATGTACCCTGCGAACTTCACGCCGACCGCCATCCGCACAAGGCGGGGTTCGGTCGGCGCTTACCGAAAGTTCACAGCATCCGGACATTCGCGAGACCCGATACGCCCCGGATCAAGGAAGTCGGTCGCAATCGCCATCACCTGCCTGCCTTCCCTGCCCTTCCCCCGTCGAAAGATCGGCACGCTGATTGGTCGTGCGATCACATCGAACCATTGTGCTACGGCGTTGCGCCAAGGGGCCTCGCCGACCACGACTTCGGTGATCGGACGACTGGGGCGAGGCAAGTTTCAATTCTTAGGAATGTATTCGCACCGGAAAATACGCTCGCCGTTTTCCCGTCACTGTTGATCATGACCATCGGCTGCTCGTCGTCGAGGCCCTCATCACCTGCAAC
The DNA here is from genome assembly GCF_044987305.1 of Novosphingobium sp. ZW T3_23. Taxonomy (NCBI): domain Bacteria; kingdom Pseudomonadati; phylum Pseudomonadota; class Alphaproteobacteria; order Sphingomonadales; family Sphingomonadaceae; genus Novosphingobium; species Novosphingobium sp. ZW T3_23. Next base: position 42,351 of record NZ_JBJDRF010000018.1, on the reverse strand, counting down.
AGCTCCCGATGCCTTGTGATTGGGGTTGAATTGAGCACGGCGGCCATACCATCGCTGGCGGGCGCCGATGGCCCATTAAACCAGGGTCAGCTTCGGCTCTCTTCGGCCGAATTGTGGACGAATGATTTCAGCACCCCCGCGCAGCTGATCCAGGTAATCCGACCAATGCTGCATCATGCGAACGCGCTCCTCCCAATGTTGACCCCGGGTATAGGCCCGGCGCACCGAGTTCGGCTCCGCGTGGGCCAATTGCCGTTCGACCGCGTCGGGATTCCACATGCCCATCTCATTGAGCAATGTGGCCGCCGTCGCGCGGAAACCGTGCGCCGTCATTTCATCTTTTTTGTAACCCAACCGGCGCAACGCGGCATTGATTGTGTTGTCGGACAAGGGGCGCTTGGTTGATCGGATCGACGGGAATAAATATTTGCTGAAATTCTCGTCGTGGTCGATTTCCCCGATCAGTCCGATTACCTGCTGCGAGAGTGGTATCGAGTGGGGGCGTCGCATCTTCATCTTCTCTGGCGGAATAATCCAGACCTCGCGCTCGAGATCGAATTCATTCCATTCAGCATGTCGCAATTCACCGGGCCGGACGAATGTGTGCGCAAGCATCCGTAGCGCGATCGCAGTCTGGCGGGCGCCCTCGTAATCGTAGATCGCGCGCATGAGCGCGCCGACCTGTTTGGGCATGGTTACGGCAGGCCTATGCACAGTTTTAGGCGTTACGAGCGCTCCGCGCAGATCAATACAGACATCCCGTTCCGCTCTTCCCGTAGCGACAGCAAATCGGAACACTTGCCCACACAGTGCCCGGACACTCATGGCAGTGTAGAATTTTCTGGTGCGTTCTATTTTCTTCAGTGAGACCAATATCTCATGGGCAGCTATCTGAGAAATTGGCCGGTTCCCGATATCCGGCATGACCAGACCCAACTGCCACTGATATTTTTTTATAGATTTTGGCGATTTCTCCTCAAGATGCATCTTTTCCAACCATTCCAGAGATACCGCCCGAAATGTGTTGTTTGCCGAAATCGACGCAGCAACTTTGTCTAGCCTCGCTTGATGAACAGGATCTATGCCTTGTTTGAGCAGCCGCCGTGCCTTGAGCAGTAGCTGACGGGCTTCTGCGAGCGTAACTTCGGGGTAGCGGCCGAACGACGCCGTTCTCTGGAGCTGGTGTAGTTTGAAATTCATCCGCCAGTAGCGGGCACCTGACGGCTTAACGAGCAGATACAGGCCATCACGGTCGGATAATTTATAAGCTTTCTCCCGGGGGCGAGCGCGATCGACTGCCGTTGAAGAGAGACCTGATTTGGATGATTCACACGGCATTTGGAAAGGGCCTGACTCAGTTCTTGCGAACTGCGGGTCGCTGTGCGGTCTTTGGCTGAAACGCGGTAACGCTTACCCAGACTTGCCCGGATAGTGCATCAGCCGTAGGCCACCGAAAAAAGCCAGCTACGGCCGTATCTGTTGCTTCTCGAGATCCATTCGGGACCGGGATGGCAGATAAGCCACCCCCATGGGCACTGCTCGTGTAGCGCAACCGCAGTCCGTCCAACAGCATCAGCGTGGCATCGCTGCCCAGGCCCCTGTGATTGATTGAGGATTTGCTGCCGAAACCGACACACCTTCCACCCGCCACTTCGTTGCCAGCACCAGCATTTAGGCCGTCACTGAAATTCTTCAGTATCGAGTTCAGGACGTTCGCAACGGACGATTGCCTCGTCTCGCAGATTGTATTCAACCCGTAGACGAAGGTGGTCGAGGCAATGGCTGCATCCCGAATGCGCTCCCGCACGATACTGTCTTCAGCCTGCCTTTCCCGTTCTAGCCGCGCGTTATCGAAGAGCTCACTATTCGCCCTCGCCATTAAAGCGTTTCCCACGAGGAAAACGCGAAGCACTTTTCGAGAATACCATGACCGTCCAGCCGCCCCCCGATCCGATCGGCGATATCGGCGCTGATGCCGACAGCAAATATCCTTCCGAGTTCGTGAAGCATGCCAGACAGCGGCGGCTCCGAAAGATTAATCGGCTTTCGCCTACGCCCCTTGAAACTTTTCTGAAGCGGCGCGATGATTGGAGCGCGGGACGCAATTGCGGCTACAACCAGACTGCCCCACGCCCCTAAATGGTAACGCACTTGGTAACCTCCATCCGAGAATCCGCTGTTCGCGGGATACTTAGTGAAGGAAACGGTGCCACTTCAGATCTACCCTAACGCTTTTTCATATTTTTTTCGCGCTAGGGAAAACTAAGAGCCATTTTGCGACGCTCTTCGCTTCTATTCGCTGACCGAAAGTTTTTGCTACATGCCGAGCAAACGCCTCGCCATTTTTGGGACGGGAACTTTTAGGCGCTATTTCCTGGAGAGCGATGATAACCTGCCTTTCCGCTGAAAGACGATCACGGCAGCGCCGGGAAAGGCTGAAAGGGGTTGAAAGCGGACCGTTTGATCTCCCGGAACTCGGCAAATGACGGGATTGCTGACTATGGGCGCTTATCCCAAGCCAATACACACGGCATCATATGATCCATCAAAAGTGTCAATGTAGCACTAGCCTCCTCATCTTGTCTGCCCTTCGGCAAGTGATTTTCCAGCGCCTGTAAACAGGCGAAGGCACACCGCACAGTTGCCTGTACCGTTATATTGTCATGGTTTTCATTTTTAGACGCATTCGCGAGATAAATGTTCGCCGCTTCTAGTTGAAGAGCTTCCATCAACGCTAGCTGTCGCGCCAGCAAGGCAGGGGTTTGCCGTATAAACTCCTGAACATCAAACCCGCCGTGACAAGACGCCTCTGGATCACAGGCGAGGGCTGTCTGTCGAAGGGTCAACTCAAGTGATCTCCAGAGGGTGTTTTCCGCGATGTGTTCGGAAAATTCTCTGAGAAAAGCGACTTGGAAAGCGGATGACGGTTCAAGAAGCACATCATCCTTGGATGCGAAGTACCGGAAGTATGTCCGCGCGGAGAGGCCGACGTCCCCTGCGATTTCCTCCACAGTCGTCTTCTCAAAACCTTGTTGCTGGAAACGCGTGAGCGCGGCTCGGGCTATTTCTTCCCTGATAGCGCGGCGCGCGATCTCTCGTGAGTTAGAAACTTTTGCCATACGAAACAGTTACCACAAGACAATCTTGTCATCCAGTGACAAAAAAGACTTGCTGTGACACATCCGGGCATTAGGTAGGTACGGGCTAACGTTGAGGAGGATATCCGTGGTCCCCAGAGTGCTCGTTTTAGGCGCGACCGGAAATGTAGGGTCGCAAGTCGTTCGTGAGTTGGACGCCAACAGCGAAGGTTTGCTGGTGCGGCTATCTACCAGCAAACAAGTTACGGCTGAGAAATGGCGTAGCGAAGGTCGGGATGCTGTTGTGCTCGACCTAGACGACGCGGCCACGTTCGCCAGTGCGCTCGCGGGTGTCGATCGAATATTCCTGCTGACCGGCTACACCGCAGACATGCTGTTCCAAAGCAAAAGGCTTGTTGATGCCGCGCTGGACGCGGATGTTACCCACATCGTCCATTTGGGCGTGTTCACGTCGCGGCGGGACCTTCAGCCGCATTTCGCTTGGCACGACCTGATCGAGGCGTACGTCGCGGCCAGTGGCATCGCTTGGACTAATCTACACCCCAACGTCATAACCGACACGATGTTAGCAAGAACGCCATCAGTTCGAGAGACTGGCTCCTTCATGGGCTATCCGGGCGATGTGTCCGTTGGCTGGGCATGTACGGCGGACATTGCCGCAGTTGCTGCCACCGTTCTTCGTGAGGGGCCGGAAAGGCACGGTGGCAAGGACTACTATTTGAGTGTCGAGGTGCTGCGCGGAACCGAGGTTGCAGCGATACTTTCCAAAGAACTCGGCAAAGAGATTAGCTATCAGCCTCTCGATCCTGCGGCTCAGAAAGCTTTCGGGTCATCGATCAGCGACACGGGCGCACGCTATTACATGGAAAGCGCGACGATCACGATGGAACTGGCCGACGCTGGGAAGCTGGAATACCAAGCAGTGGTGCGCGACGACGTTCAGACAGTTGTCGGTCGGCCCGGAACGACGATGGCCGAATGGGTCCGTAAGAACCTCACCTGAACTCTGATCCGCGAAAAGGCGTAACGGGCCGATTGTTTGTAAGCATTTTCGACAGCGCGCCCCGTTGTCCGCAACGGAGCGCGAACTGCCAGACCGCTTTTTCCTGTCGGGCTATGGTAAGCTGCCTGTCCGCTGATAGAGGGCCAACGGCGCGCGGAGAGAAACTGGAAGGGGTGGGTAGCTGCCGATCAGTTACCAGGCATGCTCAGCACTTCCCAGCTCTCCTCATCTGCCGATGGTGTACAGAAACTTGTCCTTGCGCCCATCGCAGCGCAGCGCTTTCATTGGTCTTCCGGCTTATGCTGCGATAGCGGTTCACGATAACGTTGCCATCAGACTCGGACAAGTTCTTGAGAGTGCAACGCGCCTCGGGACCTGCGGCGCCTAGCTTGTTAAAAAGCTCAGTTTTAGCCGCCCATTCGCTGTCACTATTTCCTTTATAGCGATGGTTGTGCGTGTCTGCCCAACCGGGAAGATAATTATGATCCTGCGCCTTGGCCGCGACCGGCATGATGAGGGCGGTCATAGCGACAAGCATGGATCGATATCGATTCATCAAAGCAGCTCTTCTTCTGTGATGTAAAAAATAACCCACAAGATGCCCTGATGATCCGTTACATTATATAGCAAACGGCCGCTTAGGGGCGGAACGAGCTGTGAGCGTCATCTTGCTCATAACCGCGCCGCTGATGACGACTGCAATCACGCCGTTCAGGCAAGTAAGGGAAGATGGTCCTATATTATCAGCCCTTGAGTCCTGGGTCGGTGCCTCGGCATGGACCCCGGCCGCCCTCGTGTCGCCCTCGCCGCGATTCCCGCTCTCCCGCACTAAACCAACGTCAGCTTCGGATCTCTTCTGCCGAATTGCGGGCGAATGATTTCCGCACCGCCGCGTAGCTGATCCAGATAATCCGACCAGTGCTGCATCATCCGCACGCGTTCGTCCCAGTGCTGACCGCGGGTATAGGCCCGTCGCACCGAATTCGGTTCGGCGTGAGCCAGCTGTCGCTCGATCGCATCGGGATTCCAGTTGCCCATCTCGTTGAGAAGGGTTGCAGCCATCGCCCGAAACCCGTGCGCCGTCATCTGATCTTTCTCGTAGCCCATCCGGCGCAGTGCCGCATTGATGGTGTTGTCTGACATGGGACGCTTGGTCGAGCGGATCGAAGGGAACAGATACGTGCTGAAGTTCTCTCCATGATCGATCTCCGAAATGATGGCGAGCGCCTGCTGGGAAAGTGGAATGGTGTGGGGCCGTCGCATCTTCATCTTGTGCGGTGGGATGCTCCAGACCGCCCGCTCGAGATCGAACTCGCCCCATTCGGCGTGTCGCAGTTCTCCCGGGCGGACAAAGGTGTGAGCGAGCAGCCGCAGAGCGATGTTCGTATAGCGTGCCCCGTCGTAGTCGTGAATCGCACGCATGAGCGCGCCGACCTGTTTGGGCATCGTGACCGCCGGGCGGTGCACGACCTTGGGCGTTACCAATGCGCCGCGCAGATCGACGCAGACGTCCCGTTCCGCCCGTGCGGTGGCGACGGCGAACCGGAAAATCTGGCCGCACAAAGCCCTTACGCTCATGGCGGTGTAGAATTTCCGCGTACGCTCGATCTTCTTGAGCGAGAGGAGCACCTCATGCGCGGTGATCTGGGAAATCGGCCTATTGCCGATGTCAGGCAGGACCAGGCTGACCTGCCATTCGCATTTCCTGATCGACTTGGGCGATCGCTCTTCCAGCCGCATCTTTTCAAGCCATTCCTCCGCGATAAGCCGGAAGGTGTTTCCGGCAGCGATGGAGGCGGCGACCTTGTCCAGCTTGGCTTGATGGACAGGATCGATGCCCTGCTTCAGCAGGCGCCGCGCTTCAAGCAGCCGCTGGCGGGCCTCTGCGAGACTGACTTCGGGGTAACGTCCGAAGGAAGCCGTACGCTGGAGTTGGTGAAGTTTGAAGTTCATCCGCCAGTAGCGGGCGCCGGATGGCTTCACGAGCAGATAGAGCCCGTCGCGGTCAGAAAGCTTGTACGCTTTTTCGTGTGGGCGAGCTCTATCGACCGTCGTGGCCGAGAGACCGGATTTGGATGATTCGCCTGCCATTGTGAGTGGACCTCCGTCAGCTCAAGAGAACTGCAGGTCCACATATGGCGCCAACTTTGACTGAGACGGCATGAAACATATCCGGAACTGCCCGGACATTGTATCAGTCAAAAACCGCAGAAAACAGCCATTCACGGCTCTTTATGAGCACGTTTGAGACGCGCACTGGAGCGGGTAGCGGGAATCGAACCCGCATAGCCAGCTTGGAAGGCTGGAGCTTTACCACTAAGCTATACCCGCTCATCGAGGGAGCCACCTATCGTGAGGCTGCCCAGTAGCGTCGTGGCAGCCGATTGCCACGGGAGCGGGGCTCTCGTCAACGCTTTCGTTGAAACTTATCGGCAGGTTGCAACGCCAAGGCGTTCAGTGGCCGGGATAGTCCAGAAGGGCATGCGGTGTGATGCCGGCCGTACGCAGGCGTTCGGAACCGCCCAGGTCGGGTAGATCGATGGCGAAGAGTGCGTGTTCGACCCTCGCACCTGCCCGGCGCAGAAGTTCGACGGCGGCGAGTGCGGTGCCGCCGGTGGCCAGGAGGTCATCGACGAGGATCACGTGATGGCCCTCGCCAACGGCCTCGGGGTCTACTTCCAGTGTGTCCGTGCCGTATTCCAGCGCGTAGTCGATAGCGATGACCGGCACCGGCAGCTTGCCCGGCTTGCGGATCGAAACGAAGCCCAGGCCCAGCCGGGCTGCGATCGCGGCGCCGAAAATGAACCCGCGTGCCTCTACGCCCGCGATCACGTCTGCACCGGAGGCCTTGACCGTATCCGCCATCAGATCGACCGCCGCGGCGAAGCCGGGGCCGTTGCCGACCAGCGTGGTCACGTCGCGGAACAGGATGCCGGGCTTGGGGAAGTCCGGCACGGTGCGCACCAGCGCCTTGATTTCATCGAGGGTCATGGTCGCCGTTCTTACGGGCTTGAATGGGTAAACGAAAGGGCCCCGTCATCGCAGGATGACGGGGCCCTTTCGCTTGAGCAAGATGGTAGAAGCCTCAGTGCTTCTTGCCGGCCCAGATATTGCGGTACGACATGTAGCCCAGGATCGTGGCGAAGAGCAGGAAGCCCAGCACCACCCAGCCGGTCTGCTTGCGCTTCTCCAGCTTCGGCTCCGCAGTCCAGATCAGGAAGGCCGAGACGTCCTTGGCCATCTGATCGACATTCGCCTTGGTACCGTCGCTGTAGGTAACCTGTCCTTCGCCGGTCAGTGGCGGCGGCATCGCGAGGTTGAGGTTCGCGAAGTACGGATTGTAGTGCAGGCCGTCCGGCGTCTTCGCGTCCGGGAACTTCTTCAGCAGTTCGGCGGGCTGGTTCTGATAGCCGGTCAGCAGCGAGTAGACGTAGGCCGCGCCGTCGTGGCGCGCCTTGGCCATCAGCGAGAGGTCGGGAGGCGTGCCCTGCCCGGCATAGAGCACGGGCGGGAAGTAGTCGGTGGCCACGCCTTCGCGGGTTTCCACTTCGCCCGTGCCGTTGTTGTAGACCGGAACCTGGAAGCCCTTGGCGATGGCCTTCACTTCGGCGTCGTTGTAGCCCAGCGCCGCAAGGTCGCGGAACGCCACGTGGCGCAGCGCGTGGCAGGCGGCACAGACTTCCTTGTAGACCTGGAAGCCGCGCTGGAGCTGCTGGCGGTCGAACTTGCCGAATCCACCGTCGCTGGCGAAATGCACTTCCTTCGGATGCAGGTGGAATTCGTGCTCGGCGGTTGCGGCTGCCGGTTCGGTGATCTCCTGGTAGGCCCCTTTGCCGAAGGACCACGCCAGCGCCACCGTGAAGAACAGCCCGACGAGGATCGAGAGAATGCGTGCCATGTCTTTCGTCTTTCGCTCTAGCTGTTGATCACACGTCGCCGTGGACGGCTTCGGTGGCGCCATGGGCGGGGCGCAGTTTCGCGCCTTCGTCGTGGCCGAGCACCGATTCCGTGATGGAGAAAGGCAGCGGATCCGGCTTTTCGATGGCCGAAACGATCGGGATCACGATCAGGAAGTGTGCAAAGTAATAGAGCGCCGCGATCTGGCTGAGCATCACGTAGGGCTCCTCGGCCGGAGCGCCGCCGCAGTAGAACAGCACCGCCATCGCCGGGATCAGGCCGAAGAAGAAGAACTTCCGGTAGAGCGGGCGGAACGAGCCCGAGCGGACCGGCGAACGGTCGAGCCAGGGCAGGAAGAACCACACGAGGATCGCACCGAACATCGCCAGCACGCCCATCAGCTTGGCCGGGATGAAGAAGAAGTCCTGGGTGAAGGCGCGCAGGATCGCGTAGAACGGCCAGAAGTACCATTCGGGGACGATGTGCGCGGGCGTGCTCATCGGGTTGGCCGGAATGTAGTTGTCCGGGTGGCCCAGCGCGTTCGGGAAGAAGAACAGAGCGGCGCAGAACAGGATCGCGAAGACCCCGATCGCCCAGCCGTCCTTGGCGACATAATAGGGGTAGAACGGTACGGTGTCGCTCTCGGTCTTCACTTCCACGCCGGTAGGATTGGACGAGCCGGGAATGTGCAGCGCCCAGATATGCAGGATCACCACGCCTACGATCACGAAGGGCAGGAGATAGTGCAGCGAGAAGAAGCGGTTGAGCGCGGCGTTATCCGGCGCGAAGCCGCCGAGCAGCCACTGCTGGAGCGGTTCGCCCACGAAGGGGATCGCGCCGAACAGGCCGGTGATGACCTTGGCGCCCCAGAAGCTCATCTGGCCCCAGGGCAGGACGTAGCCCATGAAGGCCGTGGCCATCATCAGCAGGAAGATCACCACGCCCAGCAGCCACACCATCTCGCGCGGGGCCTTGTACGACCCGTAGAAGAAGCCGCGGAAGATGTGGATGTAGATCACGACGAAGAAGGCCGAGGCGCCGTTGGCATGCGCATAGCGCATCATCCAGCCCCAGTTCACGTCGCGGACGGTCTGCTCGATGGTGTCGAACGCCACTTGCGTGTTGGCCGCGTAGTGCATGGCCATGACGATGCCGGTGACGATCTGCAAGCCGAGGCAGAGCGCGGCCAGGAAACCGAAGTTCCAGAAATAGTTGAGGTTGCGCGGAACGGGATAGCCGGCGCCGACAGCGTTGTAGACGAGGCGCGGCAGGGGCAGCCTTTGATCCATCCACTGCATGAAGGGGTGGCTCGGCTTGTATTCCTTGGCCCAGGGAAAGCTCATGTTCTTGATCCTCTCTCTTGGCCTCAACCGATCTTTACGACCGTGTCGGTGGTGAAGGCGTATTCCGGAACCTCGAGGTTCTTGGGCGCAGGGCCCTTACGGATACGGGCGGCCGTGTCATAGGAAGAGCCGTGGCAGGGGCAGAAGTAGCCGCCGAACTCACCCTTGGATTCGCCCTCGCCGGCTCCGAGCGGAACGCAGCCCAGATGGGTGCAGACGCCCATGGTGATGAGCCAGTTTTCCTTGCCTTCCTTGGTGCGTTCCTCAAGCGTCTGCGGATCGCGGAGCGAGGAGACATCCACCTTGTTTGCTTCCGCGATCTCATGCGCCGTCAGGTTGCGCACGAAGACGGGCTGCTTGCGGAAGATCGCCTTGATGGCCTGTCCGGGCTGGATCGAGGAAATGTCGACTTCCGTGGAGGACGCCGCGAGAACGTCCGCCGATGCGGACATCTGGCTGACCAGCGGGACGACGATGCCCACGCCGGCGACACCCGCCGCGCTTACAGCGGCGATATTGATGAAATCGCGCCGCCGCACGCCATCTGCTTCTGCCATGATTGCCCTTGCCTTGTTATTGACAAACCTACTCCCGGGATTCCGGAAGCAAGCCCAGATTCCTGACCAATTCTATTTTTTGTCTGGTATCCCCGTAACGGCCCCCCGTTGACGGCTGGATGCCTTGGGAGCGACCCAAGACGAATACCGACTTTGGGGTTCTGATATACAGGGAAGCCTGCCCTGCCAACCGTGTTTTTGGTTATGCAGCCGGCGGATGGTCGTCAAGGAATTCAAGGTATAACCATCCGGCGACCCTGCCGGATGGAGCAGGGTCAGCCCATTGCAATCAGCGAAATCTGGCGTCCGTAGCTTGCCTCCTGGCGGTGGGTGGCACGGCGATAGGAATAGAAACGCTCCGGCGCTGAATAGGTATCGAGGCCGAGCCGCTCGACCTTGGCGATTCCGGCGGATTCCAGCCGTGTCGCTACATAAAGTTCCAAGGCGAACTGCCAGTGTTCGTCGCGGCCTTGGGCGAAGAACCGGGCGTTTTCTTCATCCCGGTCGAGAAAGCGGTCGCGGAATGCGCCGTCCACCTCGTAGGAGGCCTGCGAGATGCACGGGCCGACCGCCGCGACGATGCGGGAGCGTTCGGCGCCGAGCGATATCATCTGGGCGATAGTGCTGTCCGTCACCCCGTCGATGGCGCCTTTCCAGCCCGCATGGGCAGCGCCGATCACGCCCGCCTCGCGGTCTGCCAGCAGCACCGGCGCGCAGTCTGCCGTGACCACGCCGATCAACACGCCCGGCCGATCGGTGACGAGGGCGTCGGCATGGGGACGCTCGGCATCGCTCCACAGCGCATTGCCCAGGATCACGCAGTCGGGCGAATGTACCTGATAGACCGAGGCGAGCGAAGCGCCCGGCAAGACGGCTTCGGCCGCGCGGCGGCGGTTTTCGGCCACCGCCGCCGGCTCGTCTCCGGAGCCGAGCCCGACATTGAGGCCTTCCGCCTCGCCGATGCTTACACCGCCGCGACGGCCCAGAAAGCCGTGCGGCAGCCCGGCCAGAACCTCCGCGCGGTTGACCTCGACCGCATCGCCGAGATCAGCCAAGGCTTTTGCCCACCTGCTCGCGCACGTCGCGCGAAAGGCCGGTTTCGGCGGCGATCTTTTCCAGTTCAGCGCGCATCATGGCGGCGCGCTTGGGTTCGATCCGGCGCCAGCGCCCGAGCTGGGGCACGAAACGCGCGGTGGTTTGCGGGTTGATCGGATCGAGCTTGCGGATCAGTTCGCCGATCATGCGGTAGCCTGCGCCCCCGCCGTCGTGGAACGCCTTCGGGTTCACCGCCGCCGACATGTAGAGCGCGCGGACGCGATTGGGGTTGTTCAGCGTGAAGTCCGGATGCCGGGAGAGCGCCTCAATATGGTCCAGCACTTGCGGATGGAACGAGCCTGCCTGAAGGGCGAACCACTTGTCGATGACAAGGGCATTGCCCTGGTAGCGGCGGTGGAAATCGGCCAGTGCCTCTTCGCGTTCGGGGCCCTCGATATTGCAGAGCACGCTCAGCGCCGACTGGCGGTCGGTCATGTTGTCGGCCGCGCGGTACTGCGCAATGGCGCGGCGGGCGCCTTCGGCGGCATCGCCCGATGCGATCAGCACGAGCGCCTGTCCCTTGGTCTTGCGAGCCCCGCGCGCGGCGGCATCGCGGCCGTAGGGCACGGCGGAAACGCGATCGTGAAGCGTGCCGAGCAGTTCGCCGAGTTCGCGGCCGAGCCAGGCCTTCAACCCCTCACGCTCGTCGTGGATGGCGGCGGGATCGGCCACCAGCACTTGCTCCGCGAGATAGGCGACGCCGGGCAGGACCATCAGTTCGCCGCGCATCAGGTCGTCCAGCGCCTCGTCCGCGAGCACGGCGGCGTAGGCCTCGCCGATCGCCCTGCGCCCTTCGGCACGCGCGGAATCGGTGAGGCCACCGCCGACCGCTGCCACCAGGTGCTGGACCACCAAGCTCTGCATCGCCTCGTAACGGGCAAAGGGATCGTCGTCATGCGCGGCGAGGAATACCAGATCCTCGTTGGTGCGCTCCATGTCGATGGCGACCGGCGCCGAAAAGCCGCGATTGATCGAAACGACGGGCGGCCGTGCGAAGCCCTCGAAGGCGAAGCTCTGGCTGTCCTTGTCGAACACGATCAACTGCTCGCCCGCGTGGCGCCCGCTGTCGCGGTCGAACAGGGCCAGGCGCAGCGGGATCGGCACCGGCTGCTTCTCGGGCTGGCCGGGGGTGGCGGGCACGATCTGGGTGAGGGTCAGCGTCGCCGTGCTCCCCTCGTGCGCCAGTTCCACGGCCACTTGCGGCGTGCCTGCCTGCGAATACCAGAGACGGAACTGCGCCAGATCGAGTCGGGTGCCGTCCTCGATCGCCTTGACGAAGTCCTCGCAGGTCGCCGCCTCGCCGTCGTGCCGGTCGAAATAGAGGTCGGTGCCCTGGCGGAACTTCTCCGGCCCAGCCATCGTCCGCATCATGCGGATCACCTCGGCGCCCTTGTTGTAGACGGTGGCGGTGTAGAAGTTGCTGATCTCCTGATAGGAATCAGGGCGGATCGGATGGGCGAGCGGGCCCGAATCTTCGGGGAACTGGGCCGAGCGCAGGACGCGTACGTCCTCGATGCGCTTCACCGCTTCGCTGCCCATGTCGGCGCTGAACAGCTGGTCGCGCAGCACCGTGAAGCCTTCCTTGAGGGAAAGCTGGAACCAGTCCCGGCAGGTGACGCGGTTGCCGGACCAGTTGTGGAAATATTCGTGGCCGATCACGCTTTCGATGCCGTCATAATCGGCATCGGTGGCGGTTTCCGGGTCGGCAAGGACGTAGCGGGTGTTGAAGACGTTGAGGCCCTTGTTCTCCATCGCGCCCATGTTGAAGTCGGATACGGCGACGATGTTGAACAGGTCGAGGTCGTATTCGCGGCCGAAGGCGTCTTCGTCCCACTTCATCGAGTGGATCAGCGAATCCATGGCGTGGCTGGTGCGCTGCTCGTCGCCCGAACGGACCCAGATGTTGAGATCGACCTTGCGGCCGGAACGCGTGGTGAATGCGGCGTGGTTGGCCACGAGATCGCCCGCGACGAGCGCGAAAAGGTAGCTCGGCTTGGGCCAGGGATCGTGCCATTCTGCCCAGTGGGTGCCGTCTTCTCCTTCGCCCGTCGCGGTGCAGTTGCCGTTGGCGAGCAGGATCGGGAACTGCGCCTTGTCGCCGCTCATCCGCACCGAGTAGGTCGAGAGCACGTCCGGCCGGTCCGGGAAGAAAGTGATGCGGCGGAAGCCCTCGGCCTCGCACTGGGTGCAGAGCATGCCGTTCGAGGCGTAGAGGCCCATGAGCTGGCTGTTCGCCGCCGGATTGACGGCAGTTTCGATCTCCACCTCATGCGCATCGCCGCTGAGTTCGACCAGCAGGTCGGCGCCGTCCATGCGCCAGTCGTTCACCGCCTCGCCATCGACGCGCACGGCCAGCGGGGTAAGCTGGTCGCCGTTCAGGTGCAGGGTCGAAGCACCGTTTCCGTTCGAATTGCGGCGGACGGACAGGCTGGCGGTGATGTGGGTTTCGTCCACGCCCAGCCGGAAGTCGAGTGCGATCTGCGGCACCAGCCAGGCCGGCGGCTGATAGTCTTCGCGGCGAATGACCGGCGGAGCTTGCGGCGCGAGTGCCGCATCGGCGATCTGCGCTTCGGTATCGGGCGTGGCGGGGGTGCTGGCAATGTCCATGTCGCTAAATTAGAGCCTTGTTCCTCGAATGCCAGAGACGGCGCGACGAATTCACCGCCGAAACGAAACGAAAGGAATGCCCCGATGTCCCCCGCCCTGCCGAAGCGCCTTTTCATCTTCGGACTGGGCTATACCGCGAAGGTCATCGCTTGCCGGGCTGTTGAAGATGGGTGGGAAGTGATCTCCACCGGCAGCGAGGGCACGCTCTCGTTCGAGGACGAGGGCAACGTGCGGCTGGCGCTGGCCGATGCCGATCATGTGCTCTCCTCGGTTCCGCCCGGTAGCGAAGGGCGGGGAGAGCCGCTCGACCCGGTGCTGGAGCGCTATGGCGATGCGCTGAAGGGTATTCCGCTCTCCTATCTCTCCTCCACCGGAGTCTACGGCGACACCGGCGGCGCCTGGGTGGACGAAAGCGCACCGGTCGGCACCGGCCGCCGCACCGCGCGGGCAGAGGCGGATGCGGAATGGCTGGCGCTCGGCGCGCGGGTCTACCGCCTCCCCGGCATCTACGGACCGGGCCGCTCGGTGCTGGATCGGGTAAGGCAGGGCCGCGCCCACCGGATCGATCTGCCGGGGCAGGTCTTCAGCCGGGTCCACGTGGAGGACATCGCCGCCGGGGTGATCGCCGGGCTGACAGGGCCTGTCGGGGCCTACAATCTCGCGGACGACCTGCCCTGCGGCCAGAACATCCTGGTCGAGGAAGCCTGCCGTCTTCTCGGCCTGCCACTGCCGCCGCTCCAGTCCATGGAGGAGGCGCAGCTCTCGCCCATGGCGCGCGGATTCTATGCCGAGAACCGGCGCGTGGCGAACGGCAAGGCCCGGCGCGTGCTCGGCTGGAAGCCCCGCTTCCCGACCTATCGCGAAGGACTGCGCGCCTTGAGCGCCACGACCAGGCCTACGGTGGCCAGCGCGGCCCCGGCAATCGCCAGCAGCGACCAGCGATAGCCCTCGAACGCGGTGGAGATCAGCATGGCGATGATGATCACCATCACACCGTTGTAGGCGGCCTTGCCAGCGCCCAGCTGGCGGATCAGCGTGTAGTAGAGCGGGAAGGTCACCACCGAGCCGAGGATGGCCAGATAGGCGGTGCCCAGCCAGTAGAGCGGGTCGCGGGGGATAACGGGCGGCCCCGAAGTCACCCAGGCGATGCCGACGTCGGCCAAGGTGCCGTAGAGCATGGCCCAGGCCAGCAGGCTGACCATCGGCAGCGCCTTGCCGGTCTCGTTGGCCTGGATCACGTTGGACACCGAGGCGCAGAGCATGGCGATCAGCGCGAAGACGGTGCCGAGCAGAACCTTGCCGCCGAGCGGCGCCTCGTGCGCCTCATGGAGCAGCAGCAGGGCCAGGCCGGCGATGGCGATCAGGCTGCCGATGGCGAAGCGCCCGGTGATCGGCTGACCCAGCAGCAATCGCGCAAGGATGGCATTGGGCACCAGCAGCAGCCCGATCATCACCGCGACGATGCCGGAGGTCAGGTGCATCTCCGCGCGGTAGACGAAATTGTAGTTGCCGCAGAACTGCGCCACGCCAACCGCCAGCGCCAGCCACTGGCCCGCCGCGCCAAGCTTCAGGCTTTTCCGCATCACCACGGCCACCAGGAACATCGCCGGCGTCGCCAGCACGAAGCGCCAGGCGACCGACCAGCTTGCGGGCACCTCCCCGATCTGGCCGGTGATCACGAACCAGGTGGAACCCCAGATCAGCGCCACGACCAGGAACGGCAGCGCAACGGCCGGCTTCATGAAGCGCGGCGCGCTATCGACGGGACCGTTCACAGCGCTGCGATCGCATTGGCAAGGGCCGCGACGTGATCCTCGCGCGAATCCCAGGCGGTGACGAGCCGGGCGGCATCGTCTCCCCAGTCGTAGAAGGCGAAGCCCTGCTCGCGCAGCGCCAGCCGCTCGACGGCGGTCGTGGCCAGGAATATCTCGTTCGCTTCCACCGGATGGAGCAGGCGCTCTTTCGCCGTGTCGGCGATCTCGGCAGCGGCGGCGTTGGCTGCGCGGGCATTATCCAGCCAGAGGTCGCCTTCCAGCATGGCGAGTATCTGCGCCGCCAGATAGCGGCCCTTCGATTGCAGGTGCCCCGCCCGCTTGCGCCGGAAGCGAACCTTGTCGGCCATGGCAGGGTCGAAGAACACGATCGCTTCCGCGCCCATCGCCCCGTTCTTGACCATGCCGAAGCTCAGGGCGTCGACATCTCCCGCCGTCCGGGCCGCATCGCCGCCCAGGAACGCCGCCGCATTGGCGAAGCGCGCGCCGTCCATGTGCAGGCCGAGATTCCTGTCCCGCGCGAACAGGGCCAGTTCGGCCAGTTCTTCGGGCCGGTAGACGCGCCCGTATTCGCTCGCCTGGGTGATCGAAATCGCGTGCGGCTGCACTTGGTGCACGCCATCGCGAATCGGGTCGATCACCTTGGCTACCGCTTCGGACGTGATCTTGGCGCCCACGCCATCGGCCAGCAGCAGCTTGGCGCCGTGGAGGTAGAAGCCGGGCGCGCCGCCTTCGTCCATCTCGATATGGGCTTCGCGGTGGCAGATCACCGCTCCATGCGGTTCCACCATGGCGGAAAGCGCAAGGCAATTCGCCGCCGTTCCGGTCGCCACCCAGAGCGCGGCGCAATCGCGCCCGAACAGCGCAGAGAAGCGCTCGTCCAGCAAGCCGCTGAGCGCGTCGCTATCGTAAGGCGAATCCGGAGCGTCGGCCGCCATCATGGCGTCCCATACCCTCGGGTGGACCCGTGCGGCGTTGTCGGAGAGGAATTTCATGACCATATCCCCCTGTAAGCGGACGAACGCGCCGTCAAGCAGACCTTTTTCAGGAGACATGCCCATGGTCGGCCTGACCATCACCAAGCACGAGACTGCCACCGGCGGCGAATACCAGGCCCATGTCGCGGACAGCGACGTCACCGGCCACCTCACCTGGCAGGCCCGTGACGGGGTGCACTACGCCGACCATACCCTGGTGCCGTCCGAGATCGGCAATCGCGGCGTGGCGGCGCGGCTGGTCGAAGCCATGGTCGCCGACGCGCGGGAGAACCATTTCAAGATCGCGCCTTTGTGCAGCTATGTCGTGGCGGCGTTCCGGCGCCATCCCGAATGGGACGACGTGAAGGCCTGAGGGCCTCAGCCGAAACCTCGCGTCAGCCAATTCTGCGCCAGTCCGGCCAGGAAGGCGGAGCCGCGCGGCAGGGCCTTCTCGTCCACCATCATCCGCGTCGAGTGGATGCCGCAGCAATGCTTCCAGTCTGCGCCGTCCTCCGCCACGCCCAGGAAGAACATCGCGCCGGGCACCTTCTCCAAGACATAGGCGAAGTCTTCCGCACCCATGATCGGGTCCGCCAGACGCTGGAACGCGGTGTCTCCGTAGAGATCGCGAGCCACGCCCTCTCCGAAGTCCACCGCGCGCGGATCGCATATGGTCACGGGGAAGCCTTCCAGAATCGCGACCTCGCCCTTGAGCCCGTGGGCTCCGGCGATACCGGCGACGAGCAGGGGCAGTTCTTCCTTCAGCCGGGCGCGATTCGCCGCCGACAGCGTGCGCATCGTGCCGGTGAGCCGGGCGGTGTCTGGAATGACGTTGTGCGCGCTTCCCGCCTCGACCTTGGCGATCGTCACCACCACCGGATCGAACACGCTGTAGCGGCGCGCGACCATGGTCTGGATGGCCATGACGATCTCGCAGGCGACCGGCACCGGATCGACCGTGTCGTGCGGCATCGAGGCATGACCGCCGCGCCCGGTAATAGTGATCCGCAGTTCGTCCGCCGCCGCCATCAACGGCCCTGCGCGGCCGCCGATCACGCCGTGCGGGGCATTGGGCATGATGTGGAGCGCGAAAGCCGCATCGGGCAGCGGGCGGTCGAAACCGTCGCCGCCGAGCAGGCCGTCCTCCAGCATGAAGCGGGCACCGTGATGGCCCTCCTCGCCCGGCTGGAACATGAAGCGCACTTCGCCGGCAAGGCTTTCGCGGCGGGCCGACAGGAGTTCCGCCGCCCCCGCCAGCATGGCGACATGGGTATCGTGCCCGCAGGCGTGCATGACGCCGGGGTTGGTGGACGCGAAGTCCAGCCCGGTTTCCTCCGGCATCGGCAAGGCATCGGTATCGCCGCGCAGCAGGACGCAGCCGCCGGCTCCCGCACCGCCCTTGAGCGTGGCGACAAGCCCGGTGGTGGACGGCCCTTCCCGCCATTCCAGCGGGAGATGCGCCAAGGCCTGCCGGATCTTGTCCCGCGTCCTGGGGTTGTGAAGCCCGATCTCCGGATCGGCATGGATGGCGCGGCGCAGGGCGACGATACGGTCGGCGAGGCCCGCGGCCTCCTCCGTCAGGGTGTTCGCGGTCGAGAGCATCGTCGCATGATAGCTCCCAGACCGCAGGTGTCGAGCGTCAGACCGCCGAATCGGCTACGGGAAGGTCGTCCTCGGGGTCCGGCTTGATGGTGATTTCGTTGCGATCGATCTGCTGGAGGGTGCGCCAGGCCATCAGGCCCATGACGATGTACGATACCGCCCCGCCCACGGCCACGGCCCAGGCCGCCCCGCTGGGGCCGACGGGAAGCAGGTACACCAGCCCGATAGCCAGCGCGATCAGGGCGATCAGCCGCGCGACCAGCGAATGACGCGCCCGGCCGGTGGCGTGAAGCACCGGTTCGAACGCCACGCTGGCCAAGTCGAAACAGGCGGCCAGCGTCAACGGCACGAGAATCGCCGCGCCCTGTTCGAAATCGTCGCCGCCGATGAATTCCAGCATCTGCTTGCCCAGCAGCACCGCCACCGTCACCACGACGATCCCCGCAACCCCCGCGATCTTGCTGGTCTGGAGCGCAAGCTTGCGGAACTCCGCAGCCTTCGAGGATACCCGCGCTCGCGCCACTTCGGCATAGACCGAGCGCGTGAGCAGCGAGGACAGCTTGCTGAGCGCCTGGGAAAGCTGGGAGGCAAGGCGGTAGAGGCCGGCCGCCTTGGTGCCTACCCAGGCACCGACGATCAGCAGCGGGCCGTTCCGCATCGCCGCGTCGATCGTCGAGGCCCCGTAAGTCTGCATGACGAAACGGGTAACGCCGGGGTTTTCGTCGATAGCCTTGCGCCAGTTGCGCAAGTTCGACAGGTTCACCGCTTCGGGGCAGAGCCGCCGGGCCATGATCCAGTAGAGCAGCGCTTCCAGGATATCGATCGCCGCCCAGGCGAACAGGAACCGGCCGACGCTCGGGCCGGTCAGCCAGATCGCCAGCGACGCGGCCAGGCGTCCGCTCGGCACAATGGCCTCTACATAGACCGCCATGTCGAAGCGGTTGAGGGCGCGGACGATGCCGGTCGGCGCCGAGACCAGCGCCCAGAGCGACCCCACGCAGAACCAGAAGGCCACGTCCACGAAATGCGGGTTGAGTTCCAGCTTATGCGCGAACCCGTAGATCAAAATCGCCGCCAGCCCGCAGCCGATGATCGCGCCCACGCCGTCCAGAAGCCCGCAGAACATGCCGAGACGCCCCAGCTTGCCCCAGTCCTTCTGGTGGACGTGCTCGCTGCCGTAGCGCACCACCACCCGCCAGGTCTGGAAACTGGCCAGCGCGATGAGCGCCTGCGCCGTCCCGAAAATCAGCGAGAAGTGGCCGAAATCCTTCAGGCCGAGCGATCGCGTCTGAATGGCAAGGTAAGCCAGGCCGCAGACGGCGCCGAAGCCCTTGCCGCCCAGCAGCCAGGCCGTGTTCTGTAGGATCCGCCCTAGCGGAGAGTTGCTCTCGCGGCGGTGAAATTTGGCGGACATTGCGGCTGCATTTGAACGAGGGGAATGAGACTTGCAAGCTGTGGCGAGCAGCGATGCCCTCCATGGCGAAAGAAAAGCGGAGCCGATGGGCCCCATGCGCGGCGCACCTTTCCCTTTCGCCCCGCAGTCCCTAGATGCGGGCATCTCCCCCTTTGACGAAGCGCGAAAATCCCATGATCGAACATGCCATTCTTCTCAGCGCCGGCCAGGGCTCGCGCCTGCTTCCGCTTACCGCCGAACGGCCCAAGTGCATGATCGACTTTTCCGGCAAGTCGCTGATCGAATGGCAGATCGAGATGCTGGCCCGCGGCGGCGTGAAGCGGATCGACGTCGTCACTGGTTTCATGACCGACATGCTGGAAGAGCACCTCAAAACGATTGTCGATCCGCGGGTAGAGATCAACATCCGCTTCAATCCCTTCTTCAAGGTGGCCGACAATCTCGGCTCCTGCTGGATCGCGCGCGAGGCCATGCGCGGCGACTTCCTGATCCTGAACGGCGACACGCTCGTTTCCGAGGAGATCGTCAGCAAGGTCCAGCAGGGTGCAACCGACGCCTCCGGCCGGACCTGGCCGATCACCGTCACGGTGGACGTCAAGGCAGAGGGCTACGACAGCGACGACATGAAGGTGGAACGGGAGGCCGACGGCCGCCTCGTCCACATCGGCAAGACGCTGACGGCAGCCCAGTCGAATTCCGAATCGATCGGCTTCCTGGCTTTTCGCGGCGAAGGCGCGGACCTGTTCCGCGAAACCGTCCGTCAGGCCATGCGCACCCCGGAAGGCGTCCAGCACTGGTATCTCAAGGTGATCGACTCGATCGCCCCCACCGGCAAGGTTGGCACCGTCTCCATCAAGGGAATGCACTGGGCGGAAGTGGACTTCCTCAACGATATCGAGATCGCCACGAAGCTGACCGACACCTGGTGAGAATAGCCGGTGAGAGAATCTGGCGAGGGAATTCGGTGAGAGAATAACGTCGTCCCGGACTTGATCCGGGACCGCTGGCATTCTTTAGACGCGAGCTTGCGGCGGGGCGCCCAGCCGAGAGCCGGGTGACGCGAGGCCAGCGGTCCCGGATCAAGTCCGGGACGACGGACTACTAGCCGAAATGCCCCTTCAGCCAGGCCACCAGCCCGGCAAGTTCATCGCCCTCCAGCGCCACCGAGTGCCCCAGATCGGGCACCTTGGGCCAGCCGCAGTCCACGAACTCGCGCCCCTGCCACTCGCGCGCGCCTTCGTAGCGCGGGATGACGTGGAAGTGGACGTGGGGGTCCACCATCATCAGCATCAGGTAGTTGAGGCGGGCATAGCCGACCGCCTTGCCCAGCGCGGCCTCGATCGCGCCGGTCACGGCCTTGAGTTCAGCATGGGCTTCTGCGGGCAGGTCGCCGAAGGCGGTCGCCTCCGACCGGGCCGCCAGAACCAGCGAGCCCAGCGTCGGCTGCGCAGGGCGGGCCAGCACCACCCAATGCGCGAATTCCGCGACGAGCGTGCGCGGATATCCGAACTTTTCGATCGTCGCGTTCAACTTCGTTTCTCCCTCAGGCGTCCGCCAGCCAGGACGTGATCCTGCCGCCTTGCGCGCGGACGATCCAGGCCTGCACCAGCCGGACGGCATGGATAAGACAGGAAATCGCCGTCCACCACGCCACCGCGATCAGACCGATATCAGGGCGGCCGAACAGCATCGCCACGAACAGGATCACCATGTTCGGATTGCGGCGCGCGGTGAACAGCCGGAACCGGCTGTCGAACTTGCGCCAGACGTGGATATGCATGAGGCCGTTCTGCTTCATGAACAGCCCTTCGATCAGGCGCTGGACGACATAGCCGCCTTGGATGGCGCCCTGCACCCACCAGAACGTGACGTCGTCATAGGCCAGACCCCAGGTGGCAAGCCCGGTCGCCCAGAACCACCACCAGAAGGGCGGATGGACCAGATCCATGCCGTGATCGGCCACATTGCCCCATTCCGAAGAGGTGATGGTGCAGCGAGCGAGCTTGCCGTCCACCGTGTCTAGCACCATGAACGCCAGCCCCAGCGCCATGCCCAGCCAGTAATGGCCGTAGGCGAACAGCACCGTGGCGGCCACGCAAAACACCGCGCCCAGGGCCGTCACCATGTTCGGCGTGACGTGCAGCCTGGCGCAGATTCGCGTCAGCACCAGCGCCCATTCGGGCCAGAGGTACTTGGTGAGCACGTCCGTCACGCCCTTGTAGGCGCCGAAGTAGCTCGCCCGCTCGATCGTGCGGACCGTGTCAGGCGTCAAGGCCATGAGGAACGGCGTCTCGCGCTTGCGCAGCTGCTTGTTCTCGATGGTGGGCCCGCTCTCGTAGGCGACGATTTGCAGGCCGGATGCATCGCGAAGCGGCACGCCCTCCGCCATGGCCCCGGCGATTCGCGAAGCCTGGGCGGGATCGGCGGCGTGGGCCAGCGCGGGCAAGCCGCCCAGCGTCAGGACCATGCCGGGATGGGATGATACATATTTGAACCAGGCCGGATCCCAGGCAAATGCCGCATTCGAAAGAATAAACGGGCCCTCGGCGCCGACTTCCGGGAAGCCGGCCTGCGGCTGCGCGCCGTTGGCGCGGGCTATGCGCGCCACGCGCTCCGCCATCGTCAGACCCCAGAGTTTGACGGGGTTCGCACCGATTGTGGCGACTTGGGGGGCAATGTCATGTTCGGGCATGATTCCGGCCGTAATCGGTCGTTTCGCCGGAAGCAACGGCGGGACTTGCGGAAAATGCGGCACATTTTGCCGGACTTGCAAGTGGCGCATAAACGCCATACAACTGTAACCTTAATGTGTCAGTGAATGTTTCCTGATGATTTTCCTGCACGGCATCCCTACATAGAGATCCGTGTACGGAACCATTTACGAATTCGAAACGCTGCCGACCTTCGGTGAGCAAGGCAAGCGTAAGGCCACTGGTCCTGCGCGCGTGGCCCGTCGTGGCCGCGCCGTTCCTCTCGTCGGCATCATTCGCAATCCCCGTAGCCATCGCAACAAGGGCCACGCGCCCGAGATGGAGGATTGCTCCAACATCCTGACGGAAACGCCGCGCACGCGCCCGGAACTTTACCGGGTGCTGGAAGGCTTCGCCCGCCGCAGCGTCGATTACCTCGTCGTGGACGGCGGGGACGGCACCGTTCGCGACGTGCTGACCTGCGGCGCCGAGATCTTCGGTGACGAATGGCCCACGCTCATGGTCCTGCCGAAGGGCAAGACCAATGCACTGGCGATCGACATCGGCCTGCCGACCCACTGGTCGCTGGCCGAAGCGCTGGCCGCCGCGCACAAGGGCAATACGGTTACCCGCCGCCCGCTCCGCGTGTCGTCGCAGGATGGGGCCAGCGGCCAGATCATGGGCTTCATCCTTGGCACGGGCGCTTTCGCGCTCGCCACCGAGGCTGGCCAGGAAGCGCATCGCCGCGGTGCGTTCAACAGCTTCGCGGTGGGCCTGAGCGTGCTCTGGGCCATGATCCAGACGCTCTTCGGCCGCGCGGGCAATCCGTGGCGATCCTCCACGCCGATGCGTCTGATCGACCGCCACACCGGTCGCGACCTGTCCTACATGGGCGAGGGTAATCCGAACGAACGGTTCATGGCCGTCGCCACCACGTTCGAAAAGTTCCCGCTGGGAGCCAAGCCGTTCGGTCGTGACGTAGCGCCGGGCATGAAGCTGGGGGTGATCGATTCGCCGGTACGCTGGATCATCGCCCTACTGCCCGCCATTCTGTTCGGCCTCAACGGCAGGTTCCTCGAACGTCGCGGCGCCCATCGCCTCAGCGCCAGCGTTGTCGACCTGGAACTGGGCGGCTCGTTCATCCTCGATGGCGAAGCCTTCCCGGCCGGCGATTATGTGCTGGAAGAAGGCCCGCAGCTGACCTTCGTGGTACCTTGATCGGCATTTTTCGGATCTCGGCGTGCTGAATGGCATTGGCGCGCTTGATTTCGCTGCGCCGGTGCCCGAGCATGACGATATGACCCAAGATCTCGAAGGGCGCGTAAGTCAGGCGCTTCAGCGTCCTGTCGTGCCTGAAGTACGCGCATTCGCGGAGCGGCTGGCGTATGCCTCGGGAAGCGCCGTGGCAGTGCTGTTCTACGGCTCGAACTTGCGCACCGGTTCGCTGGAGGGCGTGCTGGACTTTTACGTCCTTACCGAAGGCCCCCAGGTCGAGAAGATCTGGCCTCGCGTCAGCTATCACGAATGGACCTTCCAGGGCGTGCCCCTGCGCGCCAAGGTGGCCACCATGGCGCTGGAAACCTTCCGCGCGGCCGCTGCCGGTGAGCTTGTCGACACCACGATCTGGGCTCGCTTCGTCCAGCCCAGCGGTCTGGCATGGCTTCGCGGCGAAGCAACGCGCCAGCCTGTCTTCGCTGCCGTTTCCGGCGCGGCCCGCACCGCCGCGCGGCTCGCCGTGGCGCTCGGACCGGAGACGGGCACGGCCGAGGATTACTGGCGCGCCCTGTTTCGCGCGACCTACGCTGCCGAGTTTCGGGTCGAGAAAGCCGGTCGGGAAGATTCGATCCTTTCCGTGAACCAGGAGCATTTCGACGGGCTGCTGCCGCTGGCGCTCGCCGCTGACGATATCGCGTTCGAGCGGCTGCCCAACGGCACGCTGCGCCCGCAGGTATCTCCGCGCGAAAGAGCCCGCGTGCTGGACTGGTGGAAGCGCCGCCGCCGCCTGGGCAAGCCCTACAACGTCCTGCGCCTGCTCAAGGCCTCCACCACGTTCGAAGGCGCCGCCCGCTATGCCGCGTGGAAAATCGAGCGCCACACCGGCGTGCCGGTGACGATCACCCCGTGGCGCGAGCGACATCCCGTGCTTTCGGCACCCGGCGTGCTCTGGCAGGTCTGGCGCGCCAAGAAGGCAATGGAGCGCAAACCGGCATGACCCGGCCCTCGGCCCTGATCCTGGCAGGCTCGCGCCCCGGCGCACCCGATCCGGTCGCCGCGGCGGAAGGCGTCACGCACAAGGCCCTGGTGGAGCTGGAGGGCAAGCCGATGCTCGCCCATGTCGTGGAAGCCTTGCGCGATGCGGGGATCACGCGCCTCGCGGTCGTCGCTAACGACCCGGCGGTGGTCGCCCTTGCCGAACTGCTCGGCTGCGAGACCGTGCCCGCCGAATCCGGCCCCAGCGCCAGCGTCGCGGCGGGCTTCGCCCTGCTCGGCGCGCCGATGCTGGTGACCACCTCGGACCATGCGCTGCTTCGCGGGCAGTGGGTGCGCGACTTCTTGCAAGACACGCCTGAGGACGCCGACGTCTCCGTGCTCCTGGCGCGGCGCGAAGCGATCGAGACGGCCATGCCGGGATCGCGGCGGACCTACCTGCGCTTTGCCGATGGCCATTGGTCCGGCTGCAACCTGTTCCTGCTCAGGACCAGCCGCGCCGAAGCGGCGATCGAGACCTGGAAACTGGTAGAGGCCGACCGCAAGCGGCCATGGCGTATCGCCGCGCGGCTGGGGCTGGGCATGCTCGTGAGCTATGCGCTGGGCCGCCTGACCCTTTCGGCCGCGCTGGCCCGGTTGGGCGCAAAAATCGGCCTCAACGCCCGCCTCGTCGCCGCGCGGGACGGGCTGGCGGCGGTCGACGTGGACAAACCGTCCGACCTCGTGGATGCCCGCGCCATCCTGGCGGAACGTAGAAACATCTCGAAGCAGGCCCCTCGCCCTTAAAGCGACCGTCATCCTGAACTTGTTTCAGGAGCCAGCCTGGCACATCAAACAGCGCCCACCAACGCTTTACATATAGCGCATCTGGATGCGGATCGACTTCACTTCCTTGCTGCCCACCGGCACGCCGACCTTGGTATAGCTCGGCTTTCCGAGGTTGAAGATGTTGATCGAAGGATTGTTCGACATCGCGCCGCCGTCCGAGCCGAGATCGGTCTTCCCGTTCCCGTTCACGTCGTGACGGACCGCGATGCCGTATGTCCCGCTGGCGGGAACCGGCACGCAGAACGTCATGGTCCCGGCCTTGGCAGGCGCCTCGATCCGCTTCAGCCACTTGCCCTTGGCAAGCCATTCCGCCGATGTCGCGCGGTAGGACTGCACGCGCATGCGCCCCTCGGACGCCTTGATCCCGTCCACGGTAACCATGATCGCGGGGCCGCCGCCAGCGCGGCACTGGCTCATGTCGTTGCGAGCCTCGTCACGGTACTGGGCTGCGGCGGGCATCGCGGCGGCCAGGGCAGCAAGGCCTGCGGCGGCGGCCAGGGGCGCCTTGGGGAACTTCAATCTCATCTCCGGTTCCATTGCTCTTCACGCGGTCCAACCCCGTGAAATATCTGGCGCGGCACTGCCATTCGGGCCGTGAATGCACTCTGAATTGGCAATTCACAACCGCCCGGATGCCGGACGGCGCCCTTCCGGCTCGGCGAATTCACGGAGCCTCCTCCATATGGCGTGTGGAAAACGGCGCCGCCGCGCTTGTAGCCCCAACATCTGGTGCCCTATCCTTCGCACCCGAGGAGTACCGTTCTTTACCATGACCACGCCGCTGATCTCGCCCTCCATCCTGTCCGCCGACTTCGCCCGCCTGGGAGAGGAAGTCCGCGCGATCGACGAAGCCGGCGCGGACTGGATCCACGTCGATGTCATGGACGGCCACTTCGTCCCCAACATCACGATCGGCCCGGCCGTGGTGAAGGCGCTTCGCCCGCATTCGGCCAAGGTGTTCGACGTCCACCTGATGATCTCCCCGGTGGACGCCTATCTCGAAGCCTTTGCAGAGGCCGGCGCGGACTACATCACCGTCCACCCCGAGGCAGGCCCGCACGTCCACCGCACGGTGCAGACGATCCGCAATCTGGGCAAGAAGGCGGGCATCTCGCTCAACCCGGCCACCCCGGCCAAGATGCTGGACTACCTGATCGACGAGATCGACCTTGTCCTGATCATGAGCGTGAACCCCGGTTTCGGCGGCCAGAGCTTCATCTCCAGCCAGCTTCGCAAGATCGAGGCGGTGCGCAAGATGATCGAGAAATCCGGCCGCGACATCCGCCTCGAAGTGGACGGCGGCGTCGATGCCAAGACGGCGCCGCTCTGCGTTGCGGCGGGTGCTGACGTGCTTGTGGCCGGTTCGGCGACCTTCCGGGGCGGCCCTTCGCAATATGCCGCCAACATCCGCGCCCTGAAGGGGCTTGACTGAGACGGTGCCCCTGGACGCCCATCCGCGCTTCCCCAACGGGAACCTGGGCGATGGGAACCTAGGCGATGGGAACCGGGGCGGGCTCCGGGAGATTTCTTCGGCGGATGGACCGCAATTCGGCGGGGTGGAGGGTGCCTTGAATCAGAGCGTTAGCGGAGCGCCGTCCCTGACGACGGCCGCCGAACCCGACATCACCGATATCTCCGCTTTCGGGGCCGAGGATCACGGATTCCTGCCGCCGCGCGACCAGATCCATTCCGGCCCGCAAGTGGAGATCGGCCAGATCGACGGCGGCCGCGCACTGGCCCTCGCCGATTTCTCGCCTCCTGCAGTGGGCGCGGGCGAGCGTTTCATCCGCTTCGCCTACCGGCTCGGCATACCCGGCTCGATGTTGTCGGCACCGATGGGCAAGAAGGCCCGCACGCGCCTGCTGGCGACGGTCAGCAACACCCTGCCCGGAAATGCGGCCGCCGGAACCGCGCTGCGGGCCGGGCATTTCCTGATCCACGGCGCGAAAACGCCGATCGCGCAGGTCGACTATGCCGGCCCCTCGCGCGTCACGCCGCCGCTGGAGCGGGTGGTGCACAGCTTCTCGTGGCTTACCGATCTGGAAGCCTGCGGTCCTCGCGAGCATGGCGCGCCCACGGCCGAGCGCATCCTTGCCGCCTGGCTCCAGGCCAACCCCAAGCCGCCTGCAAAGCCCGGCAAGGGTCCGGCCTGGGACGTCGGCAACACCGGCGCCCGCCTGATGAACTGGCTGGCCCATGCCCCGCTCATCCTTGCGGGCGAGAAGGCGCTGCGCAACCGCACGCTGGCGCATATCTCCGAGACGGCGCGCTGGCTGGACCGGCACGTCGGCCGGGCCGAAGACGAACTCGCCGCGCTCGCGGGCTGGAGCGCGATCGTCGCCGCCGGCCTGCTCCTGCCCGAGGGACGCCCGCGCCGCCTCTATGGGGAGGCCGGGCTGATCAAGGCGCTCGGCGAACTGATCGGCGACGATGGCGGCGTACTGTCGCGCAGCCCCCTTGCGCAGATGGAAGCGATCGCGGTGCTCGTGCGGCTGCGCAATTGCTATCACGCCACCCGCAGGGACGCGCCCAAGGCGGTGGAACGCGTGATCGAACTGCTGGTACCACCGCTGCTCGCGCTGACCCATGGCGATGGCTCGCTGGGATCGTGGCAGGGCGGCTGGGCCGTGGATGGCGAGGACGTCAACGCCCTGATCAAGGCCACCGGCGTGCGCACGCGCCCGCTGCGCGAGGTGCGCCAGTGGGGCTACCAGCGCGTGCTGGCGCACAAGTCCATCCTCCAGTTCGACACCGCGCCGCCGCCGCTGCCGGCGCACGCGCGCTACGGCTGCGCCTCCACGCTGGCCTTCGAGATGTCGCATTCCGGCCATCGCCTGATCGTCAACTGCGGCGGTTCGGCCAGCGGCGGCGGGCTGGTGCCGGTGCGCCTCGAACAGGGCCTGCGCGCCACCGCCGCCCATTCCACGCTGACGCTGGACGATGCCAATTCCACCGCCGTCCTCATCAACGGGGCGATCGGCGGCGGCGTCAGCGAAGTCGATATCGACCGCAAGACGCTGGTGCAGGAGAACGGCGGCAACGCCACCCGCATCGAGGCCAGCCACAACGGGTACGAGGCGCGCTACGGCCTTACCCATCGCCGCATCCTGATCCTGCGCGACGACGGCAGCGAGCTTCGCGGCGAAGACGTGCTGATCCCGGCGGGGCGCAAGGGCCATCGCGGCAAGGTGGGCTTCGCCATCCGCTTCCATCTGGGTGCCGATGTCGAGGTGCTCCTCACAGAGGATGGCCAGGGCGCGGGCATGGCCCTGCCCGACGGCAGCCTCTGGCAGTTCCGCAGCAGCGCGGGCGAGGTGACGCTGGAGGATTCGCTCTGGGTGGACGGCCTGGGCCGCCCCCAGGCGACGCAGCAACTGGTGATCCAGGGAATGGTCTCGCGAGGAGGCGGTAATTTCGGCTGGCTTATCAAGAAAATGGGGTGAACTGCCGCGACGAGCCCCACGGCTTGTGGCACCCTGACCTTGCGGGAGCTTTGCGGCCCCCTTGCGGACTCGTTGCCGGCGACCTAGAGCGCGCGCAAAATCCCTAGTCCGCCAGTCCAGAACGAGGCCATTTTCATGACCGATACCGTCCAGATCCGCCGCGCATTGCTTTCGGTTTCCGACAAGACCGGCCTCGCCGATCTGGGCAAGGCGCTCGCCGCGCGCGGGGTGGAGCTGGTCTCGACCGGCGGCACGGCCAAGGCGCTGCGCGAAGCCGGCCTGGACGTGAAGGACATCTCCGAAATCACCGATTTCCCGGAGATGATGGACGGCCGCGTCAAGACCCTGCACCCCAAGGTTCACGGCGGCCTGCTGGCCGTGCGCGACAACCCGGAACATGCCAAGGCCATGGCCGACCACGAAATCGACGCGATCGACCTCGTGGTCGTCAATCTCTATCCCTTCGAGGCAACCGTCGCCAAGGGCGCGGACCGTGACGAGATCATCGAGAACATCGACATCGGCGGCCCGTCGATGGTGCGCTCGGCCGCGAAGAACCATGCCTTCGTCGCCATCGTCACCGACCCCAAGGACTACGACGGCCTGCTGGCGGAACTGGAAACGACGAACGGCGGCACCACTCTGGCCTTCCGCAAGCTGCTGGCCGCCCGCGCCTATGCGCAGACCGCCGCCTACGATTCGATGATCTCGCAGTGGTTCGCCTTCGCCGACCAGGGCGTTGAATTCCCGGAGATGCTGAGCATCAACGGCCGTCTCGGCACCGAGCTGCGCTATGGCGAGAACCCGCACCAGAAGGCCGCGCTCTACACGCCCGTAGGCCCCTTCACCAAGGGCCTTGCCCAGAGCGAGCAGGTGCAGGGCAAGGAACTGTCCTACAACAATTACAACGACGCCGATGCCGCCTTCGAACTCGCCGCCGAGTTCAAGGGCCAGGATCCGGCCGTGATCATCGTCAAACATGCCAACCCTTGCGGCGTGGCTCAGGGTTCCAGCCTGCTCGAAGCCTGGCAGGGTGCGCTGGCCTGTGACGACGTTTCGGCCTTCGGCGGCATCGTCGCGGTGAACACCACGCTCGACGGCGCTACCGCCGAGGCGATCTGCCAGATCTTCACCGAAGTGGTCGTCGCCCCCGATGCCGACGAGGATGCCCGCGCCTTCTTCGCCAAGAAGAAGAACCTGCGCCTGCTGCTGACCGGCGACCTGCCCGATCCGCGTCGCGCCGGCCTGCTGGTGCGACAGATCACAGGCGGCCTGCTCGTCCAGAACCGCGACAACGGCGCCATCGGCTTCGACGACCTCAAGGTCGTGACCAAGCGCGCGCCGACCGACCAGGAACTTAAGGACTGCCTGTTCGCCTGGACGGTGGCCCGCCACGTCAAGTCGAACGCCATCGTCTATGCCAAGGACGGCGTCACCGCCGGGATCGGCGCGGGCCAGATGAACCGCCGCGATTCCTCGCGCATCGCCGCGATGAAGGCCGCGGAAGCCGCCGAGAAGTTCGGCTGGGCGCAGGCGCGCACGGTCGGCTCGGCGGTCGCTTCGGACGCGTTCTTCCCCTTCGCGGACGGTCTTCTGGCCGCCGCCGAAGCGGGCGCGACAGCGGTGATCCAGCCGGGCGGCTCGATCCGTGACGACGAAGTGATCGCCGCTGCCGACGAAGCAGGGCTGGCGATGGTCTTCACCGGCATGCGCCACTTCAAGCACTGATCCCGAAGGACGCGGCCTGAACCACCCAGCATCTTGCCGGGGTCCGACGAAGCGAAGGAGACGAATATGTGGCTGATGTGGCTTGGACCGCTCGTCACCGTCGCCTTCCTCGTCGGGCTGGCCACGGCGGCGGTGCTCGTGCGCCTCGGACGGATCCGGAAGCCGCATCACGTCGTCGGCGCACTGGCCCTTCCCTTCGGCTGCGCGGCGCTGCCGGTTGCGGTACTGGCCGTCGTCTCGGTGGCCTCGGCGCTAATCGCGGGCACGCCCCGCTGACCAGGGCGTGTGGGGATTCAGCCCAGGCGGGCCCGCATTGACGGAAATGTGACGGTTCCGCCGCTTCGCCGCCTGCGAAAAACGGTTCGTCGCATAACATGGCGCAATTCGTCGCCATTCACTGGACGGCAAGGCGATTCGTCCCAAGTGGGCGGCACGCAATCGTTACCAAGCAACAGA
This sequence comes from Novosphingobium sp. ZW T3_23, assembly GCF_044987305.1. Taxonomy (NCBI): domain Bacteria; kingdom Pseudomonadati; phylum Pseudomonadota; class Alphaproteobacteria; order Sphingomonadales; family Sphingomonadaceae; genus Novosphingobium; species Novosphingobium sp. ZW T3_23. Next base: position 11,633 of record NZ_JBJDRF010000018.1, on the reverse strand, counting down.
GCTGATTTTCGTCATGGGACTCTTCAAGGCCGACTTCTACCGCTTCTTCGCTCTCGGCTTCGCCGGCGGTGCGCTGCTGGTGCTCGGCGTGATGGGCGTGGGCAATCACTCGATCGCGGATGGACTTTTGCCTCCGGCTGAAGCCGCAGCGCAGGTGCGTTGATCGAGAGGGGCCTACCTCTCTAGCTTTCCGCCTCTCCAGCTTTCAATTGCGCACGAGGCAGGCAGTGCCCATATGGGCGAAATGGCTAATGCGCATCATCATCACGAACATTCCGGCGAAAACCTGATCGACGCGGCGCGCGCCGCCCTCGAAAAGGCCGGCGAGCAATGGACAGAGATGCGCGCCGACGTTTTCGGCGCGCTGGCTGAACGCGACCGCCCTGCCTCCGCCTACGATCTGGCTGAAAGCGTCTCGACCTTGCGCGGCAAGCGGGTGGCGCCGAACAGCGTCTATCGCATCCTCGACCTGTTCGTGCGCACCAACCTCGCACGCCGGGTGGAAAGCGCCAATGCCTATCTCGCCAACAGCCACCCCGGCTGCCAGCACGACTGCATCTTCCTGATCTGCGACGTCTGCGGACAGGCAGTCCATATCGACGACGACAAGCTGACCGGCGCCCTCATCGCCGCCGCGAAGCAGGCCGGGTTCGCGGGTGTGCGCCCGGTGGTGGAACTGCGCGGCACTTGCGCCACTTGCAGCTAGGACGCGCGGAAACGGAGCGTCGAAGCAGCAGGCCTCATGTTTTTCCTGTCCTTTCGGACGGCACCTGCTTATTCCCCACCGCTTAATTCGACACCAGAACATGTAGCGTGTAGAAGCAGACCATGACAGCCAACCCGGCCACGCCGCTCCTCGACACCGTTGACACCCCGGACGATCTTCGCAAGCTCAAGCCTGCGGATTTGCGTCAACTGGCCGACGAACTCCGCACCGAGATGATCTCCGCGGTGGGCCAGACCGGCGGCCACCTCGGCTCCGGTCTCGGCGTCGTCGAGCTGACCGTTGCGATCCACTACGTGTTCGATACGCCGACCGACCGGCTGATCTGGGACGTGGGCCACCAGGCCTATCCGCACAAGATCCTCACCGGCCGCCGCGACCGTATCCGCACCCTGCGTCAGGGCGGCGGACTTTCGGGTTTCACCAAGCGTTCGGAAAGCGAATACGACCCCTTCGGCACGGCCCATAGCTCCACCTCGATCTCTGCCGCGCTCGGTTTCGCCGTCGCCAACAAGATCAAGGGCACGCCGGGTCGCGGCATCGCCGTGATCGGCGACGGCGCGATGAGCGCGGGCATGGCCTACGAGGCGATGAACAACGCTGCCGAGGCCGGAAACCGCCTGATCGTCGTCCTCAACGACAACGACATGTCGATCGCGCCCCCGGTCGGCGGACTGTCCTCCTATCTCGCGCGCCTCGTGTCTTCGGGACGGTTCCTGGGCCTGCGTGACCTTGCCCGCAAGTTCGCGCGGCGCCTGCCCCGCCCGCTCCACGCCGCCGCCCGCAAGACCGACGAATTCGCGCGCGGCATGGCCATGGGCGGCACCCTGTTCGAGGAACTCGGCTTCTACTACGTCGGCCCGATCGACGGCCATGACCTCGACGCGCTCGTTCCCGTGCTGGAAAACGTGCGCGACGCTGCCGAAGGGCCGATCCTGGTCCATGTCGTGACCCAGAAGGGCAAGGGCTACGGGCCGGCCGAGGAAGCGGCAGACAAGTATCACGGCGTGCAGAAGTTCAACGTCGTCACCGGAGAGCAGGCCAAGGCGCCCGCCGGCCCGCCCAGCTATACCGGCGTCTTCGCCAAGGCGCTGGTGGCCGAAGCGGAGAAGGACGACCGCATCTGCGCCATCACCGCCGCCATGCCCTCGGGCACCGGGCTGGACAAGTTCGCGCAACTCTTCCCGAACCGCAGCTTCGACGTGGGTATTGCCGAACAGCATGCTGTCACTTTCGCGGCCGGTCTGGCCGCGCAGGGCATGCGGCCGTTCTGCGCCATCTACTCCACGTTCCTCCAGCGCGCGTTCGACCAGGTGGTCCATGACGTGGCGATCCAGAACCTGCCCGTGCGCTTCGCGATCGACCGCGCCGGCCTGGTCGGCGCCGACGGCGCGACGCACGCCGGTTCGTTCGACGTGACCTATCTTGCCACGCTGCCGAACATGGTCGTGATGGCCGCTGCCGACGAGGCGGAGCTGGTCCACATGGTCCACACGGCCGCGCAGTACGATGCCGGGCCCATCGCCTTCCGCTATCCGCGCGGCAACGGCGTGGGACTTGACCTCCCTGAAGTGCCGGAACTGCTGGAGATCGGCAAAGGCCGGATCGTCCGCGAAGGCACCAAGGTCGCGCTGCTCTCGCTGGGCACGCGCCTCGGAGAAGCGCTCAAGGCCGCCGATCTGCTGGATGCCAAGGGTCTCTCCACCACCGTGGCGGATCTGCGTTTCGCCAAGCCGCTCGACACCGATCTGATCCGCAAGCTGATGCTCAGCCACGACGTGGTCGTCACCGTGGAAGAAGGCGCCATCGGCGGCCTGGGCGCCCACGTCCTGACGATGGCCAGCGACGAGGGCCTGACCGATGCCGGTCTGAAGATTCGCACCATGCGCCTGCCGGACGTGTTCCAGGACCACGACAAGCCCGAGGCGCAGTACGACGAAGCGGGCCTGAACGCGCCGCAGATCTTGGACACCGTGCTGAAGGCCCTGCGCCACAACAGCGCCGGCGTGAACGAAGCACGGGCCTGACGGCGCCGTCACGATCGGTACGACGGCGGAGTAAAGGAAAAGGGGCCATCGGCAATGCCGATGGCCCCTTTCCTGTTACCAGTCGTAAGCCTTGGGCAGATACGTCCGATCGAGGCTCTTGTAGCGCTGCTTCAAGCGGCTCTGGTGATTGTCGAGCGGCTGCCTGATCCCGTCGATATAGACCTCCACCGGCGCCGATGACAGTTCCAGCGGATCGCCGTCCCAAACCACGACATCACCCACCGCGCCGGGCGCCAGCACGCCCTTTTTACCGCCCATGCCACTGATCTCGGCCGGAACCGAGGTGATCGCGGCAAGCGCCTCGCCCCAGGTCAGACCCACCGCACCGGGCAGCCTGTTCAGGGCCACGAGATTGCCGGCCTGCTGCGGCGCATAGCGCGGCTGGTTGCTGCCCCCGAACATGCCGATGGCAACCTTTACGCCGGCCTTCTTCATCCGCCCGACGTTCGACTGGGTGGCTGCGAGGCTCTCGAAGCTGGCGGGAAGATCGCGGAGCGGCATGGCGATGACCGGCACCTTGGCAGCCGCAATGGCGTTCGCCACCAGCCAGCCTTCGGTCGCGCCCACCAGGACGAGGTTCAGCTTGGGAAACTCGGTCTTGAGCGCCAGAACGCTGCGAATGTCGGCGGCGCGTTCGACGCCGACATAGAGCGCCTGACGGCCGTCCAACACCGGAGCCAGTGCCAGGGCATCCGCACGGGTGAGCATGGCATCGCTGCTCCGCGCGCCGGGCACCGTTGCCAGGTCGCGCGCCTCGCGCAGGGCATTGCGCAGCGCGACGTGGGCCGCGACGCGGCTGCCGCCTGCAAGCTTGGCCCCCGCTTCGCCCAGTTGCACGAACTGGAAGGCCCGCGCCGTGTTCACCAGATCGACGCCGGTGCCCAGATCGATCAGCGCGCCCTGCCCGGCAAAGATCGAATCACCGTTCACCGGCGCGACGCTGGCGCGGGTGACGCCGCCTTCGCGGCTGATCGCGATATGCGCGTTGGCGGGATTGATCGCCGGGGCCACATCGAGCGCGGCATTGAATGGCGACTTGCCCGCTTCGGAATCGTTGCTGTCGGCCACGCCCTCAACGTCCCAGAGGCCGAGATCGGTGACCGCCGAGAACAACCCCGGCGTCACCCATTTGCCGGTGCCGTCCACACTCCGCATCCCGGCGGGCACGGTAACACCGGCCCCCGCCGCGACCACCTTGCCGGCCCGCACGACGACGGTGCCATGCTCGATCGGCGCGCCGCCGTCACCCGTGGCGACGGTGGCGTTGGTGATTGCGAAGTCCTGCGCAGAGGCCATGACCGGAAGGGCGACTGCCGCCAGCGCGGCTATGACAAGGGCGCGGCGGCTCATTTCACGTCTCCTTCACCCGGCTGGCCCAGCTCGAAATCGCTGACCGGACGGCGTCTGGCGTCCTGCGCGTCGAACATCAGGGCGCCGTCGATCCACACTTTCTCAGGCCGCGAATAGACCGAGAGCGGATTGCCGTTCCACAGGACCACGTCCGCCATCTTGCCCGCTTCGAGGCTGCCGGTCTTCTCGCCTATACCCATGGTCTTCGCGGCATTGTAGGTGAACCAGCCGACCACCTGCGCGTCGGGAATGTCGATGCCGATGCGGCGGCCGTCGGCCTGTGCCTTGGCCGCTTCCTGGTTGAGGCGCTGGATGCCGTTTTCGTCATCCGAGTGGATCACCACGCAGGCCCCAGCATTGGCGAGCAGCGCCGCGTTCTCGGGGATGCCGTCATAGGCTTCCATCTTGAAGCCGTACCAATCGGCCCAGATGGCGGCGCAGATGTCGTTTTCGCGCAGGATATCGGCGATCTTGTAGGCTTCCACGGCGTGATGGAATGCGGTGACCTTGTAGCCCATCTCCTTGGACATATCGATCACCTGCGCCATCTCGTCGGCGCGGTAGCAGTGGTTCTGGACCAGGATCTCACCCTTGAGCACGCCTTCCAGCGTATCCTTGCCGAGGTCGCGCTCGGAATGGTCGCCGTCCATGTACTGACGCGCATCGATCCAGGCCTGGCGATCGACCGACATGTTGCCCATCCGGGTCGAGGGCTTCTGGCCCTTGCCGCCGTAGACCCGCTTGGGATTCTCGCCGCAGGCCATCTTCAGCGCATAGGGCGCGCCGGGGAACTTCATGCCCTGCACGGTGATGCTCGGCACGTTCTTCAGCGTGACCGCGCGGCCGCCGATGAGGTTGCCCGATCCGGGCAGGATCTGGAGGCTGGTGACGCCGCCGTTGGCCAGCGCGCGGGTGAAACCCGGATCCTGCGGCCAGACCGAGTGCTCGGCCCAGACGTCGGGCGTGGTGGGGCTGGTCATCTCGTTGCCGTCCGCCAGCGCGTCGACGCCCGGCGAGGGATAGACGCCGAGGTGCGAGTGGATGTCGATCACGCCCGGCGTGACGAACTTCCCGGTGCCGTCGATGCGGGCATAGCCCTCGGGGATCGGCATGTCGGCAGCGCCCACGGCCTGGACCTTGCCGTCGCGGAACAGCACCACGCCGTTCTCGATCCTGCCGCCGCGACCGTCGTAGACGGTGGCGCCCACCAGAGCGGTCGGCGTGCCGGGATAGGACTTGTAGGTGGAAGGATAAGGGTCGGCTACGATAGGCGCCGCCTTCTTGTCGTGCTTCTTGGCGTCCGCACCCGTAGCGCCCAGCGCCAGTGCCGCGCCCAGGACGAGCGTGGACGACCAGCGCCGCAATGCCGGCGATACCCTCATGTCGTGATTCCCCTGTTCAAATGGAGTCCGGCCCGGAAGAACCTTGGTTCGCCGGGCCGGTGTGATGTCAGTGCGGTTTGCGTTCCGGGTGGAAGCCGGCTTCCTGCGCTTCCAGCCCCAGTTCGCTCTGCCCCGCGAGGTCGCGGTCCATACCGCGATCCTCAAGGGTGTTGAGATGCATCCAGCGCTTCACCAGTGGCGACAGCGCCAGGACCACCACGGCCACGCCGATCGTGGTCCAGCCGATCGTGGAGTAGATGCCCAGCGTCACCTGCTTGTCCATCACGCCGCTTTCGCCGCCGGTGGCCTCGCCGATCTTGCCCGCCACGAAGTTGCCCACGGCGGTCATGTAGAACCACGCGCCCATGATGAAGCTGCCGAGGTGCAGCGGCGAAAGGCGCGTCATGGCCGAGAGGCCCACGGGCGACAGGCAAAGCTCGCCGGTGGTGTGGAGGGCATAGATCAGGAACACGAACAGCACCGAAGTCATCGCCGCCGGATCGCCGCTGCCCGCGCCCCAAACGAAGACCAGGAAGCCGAGGCCGACCTGGATCAGCGCCAGGCCGAACTTGGCGGGGGCCGAAGGCTCGATGCCCTTGCGGCCGAGGTACTGCCACAGGGCCGCGAAGATCGGGCCGAACAGCACGATGTAGATCGGGTTGATCGACTGGAACAGGCTGGTCGGCACGCCGCCGCGGTCCACGAACTTGTCGGTATAGAGGCTCAGCGAACCGCCCGCCTGCTCGAACAGGCCCCAGAAGATCGGGTTCAGCGCGATGAGGAACAGGATCGCGAAGATGCGCTCGCGCGGTTCCTTGGGCAGCTTGAACGCTTCGTAGAGCGTATAGCCGAGCATCGCGATGCCCGAAACGACCAGCAGCGACTGGATCACGCTGACGTACTGGATCAGGAACCAGATCACCGCCACCGAGCCGATGCCGATGCCGTAGAGCGTCAGTTCGCCCTTCTTGGCCAGCGGCTTGGGCGGCTCGCCCCGGCCCTTGAGCGCAGGCTTGCCGGCCACGAAGATGAGCAGGCCCAGCACCATGCCGATCCCGGCGAGGCCGAAGCCCCAGGACCAGCCGATCGTCTCGCCCAGGTAGCCGACCAGGATCGTGCCCAGCGCAGCGCCGGTGTTCACGCCCATGTAGAAGATCGTGTAGGCCGAATCGCGGCGGGAATCGGTCATCTTGTAGAGCTGGCCGACGATCACCGAGATGTTCGCCTTGAGGAAGCCCGAGCCGACGATGATCAGCGCCAGGGCCAGCCAGAACACGTTGATCGCCGGGTCCGCCTGCTTCACCAGCGGATCGGTGGCGCCGTGGATGCCCTCATAGGCCATGAACAGGTGGCCCACGGCGAGCACGATGCCGCCAAACAGCACCGCCTTGCGCTGGCCCAGGTAACGGTCGGCCAGATAGCCGCCCAGCACCGGGGTGATGTAGACCAGGCTGGTATAGGCGCCGTAGATCAGGTTGGCGCTGCCGTCATTGAACAGCCAGAATTTAGTGAGATAGAGGATCAGCAGCGCGCGCATGCCGTAGTAGGAGAAACGCTCCCACATCTCGGCATAGAACAGCACGAAAAGGCCGCGCGGGTGGCCGACGAATTCCTCGCTCTTGCGGGTGGCGATCACGCCGCCGATGGCCAGAACGGCAAAGAGGAGTATGGCGCCGATCGCGGCGATCCAGTCCCCCTCGTTCCAGGTTGCGATATCTTTCATGCGCCCTTCTTTTGTCCTGTCGCCCGAAAAGCTTGACCCACAAGCTTGAAAGCGGGGACGTTAGCGGCCAAATCGGCCGTGTAAATGGGGAGAGGGCTGGCAAACCGGCGGCCCGGTCGGCAATAGCTAACGGAATTTCCCTACCTCCGGTGAGGCATTGCGCGAAAACCACCGGAATGGCATTTTCTTGTGCTGGTGGAACCAAGTCACGCGAAATATTATGATTCGTTCGTGGCCTCGGGTTTTTCCGAAGGGCAATTTTTTAGGGAAGCATGCGATGATCAGATCCGAACTGCTGCTCGCTCTCGCCAAGGAGAATCCCGAACTTCGCGCCGAGGATGTCGAGCGCGCGGTGGATACGTTCTTCGACGAGATCACCCAGCGCCTGGCCGATGGCGGCCGCGTGGAACTGCGCGGATTCGGTGCTTTTTCCACCCGCCATCGCGACGGCCGCACCGGCCGCAATCCCAGAACCGGCGAAAGCGTGGACGTGCCGGAAAAGCGCGTACCCTATTTCAAGCCCGGCAAGGAAATGCGCGCCCGTCTCAACGTCGAGTGATCTGAACGCCGCACCGGCATAATTCGCGTGTCGCGGTTGCCCTGTCGCGCACGATCTGCCAGATCGCGCGCAGACACCAGCAGATAGCCGATCTCGTGCGGACGTGGCGGAATGGTAGACGCAGGGGACTTAAAATCCCTTGATCCTTGATCGTGCGGGTTCGAGTCCCGCCGTCCGTACCAGAAAACCGCGCCCCCTCAGCGGCGGCGCGAAAAGCGGAATCCTGAGCGCTTCACCTTCCCGGCCGGTCCCGATTTCATCACCCGCGAACGGAACAGGCGCGCTCCCCCGCGCACCAGCAGCAATACCCACAGCGCCTGCCAGCCGATCGCCAGCACATGCGGCAGCAGGGCCGGCTCCTGCGCCGCGCGTGCCAGCATCGCGAAGGGCGAGCTGAAAGGCACCAGCACCGCGGCGATTTCCACTGCGCTGCCGGGCTGGGTCATGGCAAAGCTGGCAAAGAAGAACACCATGAGCTGGGCCATCGTCACCGGCATCGACAGGGTCTGCACTTCGCGCACGGTCGTGGCCATCGAGCCGATCGTCAGGAACACCGAGCCGAGCAGCAGATAGGCCATGGCGAAGTAGATCACGCCAAGCCCGATCAGCAGCGGCCATCCCACCGCGGGATCGGGGAAGCGCTCCGGCGAGATACCGCCGCCAAGCCAGAGCAGCCCGCCTGTCGCCGCCCAAGTGGCGATGCCGACCAGCGAAACGCCAAGCATGGCAAAGAGCTTGCCCAGGAACACCGCGTCCATCGGCACCGCCGCCGCCAGCACTTCGATGATCTTGTTGCCCTTTTCCTCCACCAGGTTGGACAGGACCATGCCCGCCAGCATCATCGTCAAGAGGAACAGCAGGGTCTGGGCGCCCTGAGCGGTGGCAAAGCGCCCCTTGCGGTCGGTCGCGTTGCTGCGCGCCACCGGCTCCAGCGCGACTGCGGGATAGGCGATCGGCTGCCCCGACCGCGCCTGCGCCGCAAGCATCGCCACCGGCCCTTGCCAGGCCTCGATCAACCCGTCCGGCCCGGTCAACACCGGCGCGGCCAGCGAGCCCGTCAGAATGGCCGCAACATTCGCCTTGCGTGAAGCCAGCGTCTGGGCGGGATCATGGCGCTCGCCATCGGCCAGCCTGCCGATCACCACCAGCCGTGGCAGTTCGTCATCCAGCGCAGGCTCAAGCCGGGCGCGGGCCTGCTCCAGCTTACGCACCTCGCCCGTTTCCATCGCCACCCCGAGCAGGGGCCGTTCCTGGCTTGCATCGACACGCGAGCCGAGGCTGCCCGCCAGCAGCGCTATGACGATCGGGAACAGTGGCCCCAACAGGAAGAAGAAGAAGCTGCGGCTGAACAGGATGGCCGTGAAATCGCGACGCGCCACGACCCAGGCGGCGGCGAGGCCGGAAAGACGCCCGATCATCGGACTTCCTCCTGCTCTGCGCCGGCTTCGAGCGCGCGCGCGGCGGCCTCTCCGGCGATCGCGACGAAAGCATCGTGGAGTCCGGCCCGCTCGATCGACAGCGAGAGAATCCCGGCATCGCCTTCGATAAGCGCACGCAGCAGCGGCTCGACACCGCCCTCCGGCAAGGCGAAACTCCAGCTCGCCCCCTCCCGTCGCGCGTCCTCGGGCAATGCCCGGCGCCAGAGCCCATCCGGCTCCCGCGTTTCGAGGCGGACCTGCCGGGGAATGCGGTCCCGCGCGGCATCGACGGGCCCGGCAAAGGGCACCTTGCCCCCGGCGATGATCGCCACGTCGTCGCACAGACGCTCGGCGTGGGCGATGACATGGGTGGAGAAGATCACCGTCGTTCCATCCTCGGCAAGCTGGCGGATCAACCGCTCCAGCTTCCCTTGATTGAGTGCATCGAGCCCGGAAAAGGGTTCGTCCAGGATCACCAGGCGAGGATTGTGCACCAGTGTGCCGAGAATCTGCACCTGTTGCGCCATACCCTTGGAAAGTTGGCGAATCTGCCGATCGGCGGCATAGCCCAGCCCGTGCCGCTCCAGCAGGTCGTGCGCGCGGCGGCGCCCTTCCTTCAGCGGCAATCCGCGCAAGGCACCGAGGAAGGCGATGGCTTCGGTGGCCTTCATCGCCGGATAGAGGCCGCGCTCCTCGGGCAAGTAGCCGATGGCATGGGCCACGTCGTGGGGCCGCTCGGCGCCGAGGATACGGCGGGTTCCCGCATCCGGGTCGATGATTCCCAGCAACATGCGCAAGGTCGTAGTCTTGCCCGCGCCATTGGGGCCGAGAATGCCGTAGACTGCGCCCACCGGCACTTGCAGGTCTACTCCGTCCACTGCCGTGAACCCGTCGAAGCGTTTGACCAGGCCCTGCGCCTCGATCGCGAGGGAAGGCCCTTCCAAGTTGCTGGCCAAGGACCAATCTCCTACTGCGGCGTTCCGGCAATGGCGCCGTGGTCGTGCCTATGTACGAGAAAGTCCGCAAGCTTGGTTAACGATGCCCTCAATGCCCTGACCCGCGATCTCGAGGCGCAAGCCCGGGAACTGGGGTTCTGCGCGTTCGGCGTCGCTTCGGCCGAGGAAGACCCGGAGCGGGCGGCACGGCTCGATTCGTGGCTGGCCGAAGGCATGCACGGATCGATGGAATGGATGGCCGATCGCGCCCATCATCGTCGCTCCCCGCAAGGGCTCTGGCCCGAGGCGCGGCGGGTGATCGCACTGGGCATGAGCTATGCGCCCGCAGGCGATCCGCTCAGCCTTGCCGATGTAGCGGATGTCGGCCGAATTTCGGTCTACGCACAGGGCGCCGATTATCACGACTGGGTCAAGAAAGCGCTCAAGAACCTGGCGCGCTGGCTGGTTTCAGAGGCCGACAAGCGCGGATTGGGACCGGCCGGGGTGAAAGTCTTCACCGATACCGCCCCGGTCATGGAAAAGCCGCTGGCCGCCGCCGCCGGGCTGGGCTGGCAGGGCAAGCACACCAATATGGTCAGCCGCGAACATGGCTCGTGGCTGTTCCTGGGCGAGATCTACACCACGCTGGACCTGCCGCTTTCCACGGAGGGCCGGGATCGCTGCGGGTCGTGCCGGGCCTGTCAGGATGCCTGTCCGACGGCCGCCTTCCCCGCCCCCTACCGCCTCGATGCAAGGCGCTGCGTCAGCTACCTCACGATCGAGCACAAGGGTCCGATTCCGGAGGAGTTCCGCGAGGGTCTGGGCAACCGTATCTATGGCTGCGACGATTGTCTGGCGGTCTGCCCGTGGAACAAGTTCGCGGAGACGGCGAATCGCCTGAAGGCGTTCCTGCCGCGCGCGGAACTGACGGCGCCGAACCTGGCCGATCTGCTGACGCTGGACGATGCGGGCTTTCGCAAGCTGTTTTCGGGTTCGCCCATCAAGCGAATCGGCCGCGACCGCTTCGTGCGAAACTGCCTCTATGCCGCCGGAAACAGCGGAAATGCGGCGCTCATGGCGCAAGTCTCTTCGCTGCTGGAAGACCCGGACCCCGCCGTGGCGGAGGCCGCAGACTGGGCCGCGCGGCGATTGCAGGCCTCCCCGCCGATCGGCAGGGAGAACCCCGTATCGCTTACAGCAATTCCTTGAGCGGCTTTTCCTTGTCCGCCAGCGCTTCCAGATCCGGCTTGGCGCCCGCTTCTACCAGCTTGCGGCCCTGGACGTAGTCCTTGACCATGTTCACGCAATCGAGCGCGAGCACTTTGCCTTCCTTGAGGTAGATCACCGAGAAGCTGCGATCCTCGGGATTGCCGCGGATCACGGTCTGGTCGAAGCCCAGGTTGATGCCCGCGGTCTGGAGCTTGAGGTCGTACTGGTTGGACCAGAACCACGGGAAGGCCTTGTAGGGCTTCTCGTCACCGCAGATCGCCTTGG
>NZ_JBJDRF010000017.1:0-88659 GCF_044987305.1 Novosphingobium sp. ZW T3_23 | reverse complement strand
CCCTTTTATTCCTCAGGCGCCCCCACCCTACCACCCAACGGTAGTATCCTGCGGGTGGTAGGGTGGGGGCGCCTGAGAAACACGGGGGGCCGGTGCCGCTCTAAAAATGCCTCTGCGGCATTTTTCAAACGGTCTCTCAGAACCGCCTAGAGAGGCTGACGAGGAAGGTGCGCGGCTCGCCGGGCGTGGTGCGCGTGAGCGATGCCGTCGGGAAATAGCGCTTGTTCAGGATGTTGCGCATGTTGGCCTGGACGGACCATTCGCCGAAGTCATAGAACAGCGCTCCGTCCACCAGCGTATAGGCCTTGAGCCGGAAGGGCGCCGTCGCGCCGGGAACGGCCGAGGCGGTGCTGGCCATGCGGTCACCTTCGTGATGCACGCCGAACCCGGCCCCCAGGTTGGCAAGGGCGCCGTCCTGAATGGTGTAGCGCGCCCACAGATTGGCGATATAGCGCGGAATCGATCCGAGCCGCGAACCGACTTGCAGGCGGTTGTCTGCGGTAACCTTGGCATCGAGGTAGGTGAACGCACCGGTGAGTTCCACGCCGGCCAGGGGGCGCCATCCGGCCTCGGCCTCGACGCCGCGAGTGCGCTGCTCGCCGGTCAGGACGTAGACGTTGGGAATGACCGCGTCGGCCGTCGCCACGTTGGTGCGGGTCAGTTGGAACACCGTGAACATGCCGGTCAGCGTGCCGTCCTTGCGCGCCAGCTTGATGCCGCCTTCATAGTTAACGCCGCGCTCCGGCGGCAGGTTCGATCCGTCGGCGGCGCGATAGGTACCCTGCGGATTGAAGGACTTGGCGTAATTGGCGTAGAGCGAAATCCAGTCGGTCAGTGCCACGGTCGCGCCTGCGCGGGGGCTGAAGGCATTGTCGCTCACCTTGGGATTGGCGATGCCGTTGTTGGTGACGGTGCTGGTCGCCTTGTCCCATCGTCCGCCCAGCGTCACCGTGAGGAGATCGCCCAGCTTGATGTGATCCTGAAGGTAGAAGCCACGTTGCCGGGTACGGCTGGCGTAAGTGGTGGCCGGGACGGCCGGGTTATGGGTGCTGAGCGTGCCGTAGACCGGATCGTAGAGGTCCAGTTCGTAAGGCATGCTGGAATCGTAGAGATTGACGTTGCTGGCGGCGCGGCGGCCGTAATCGAGACCGGCCAGCACGTAGTGGTTCAGCGGCCCGGTATCGAAGCGGGCACTGGCATTGGTATCTACCCGGAAATAGTGGCCATTCTCCGCATAGGGACCATAGAAGGCGCGGCGGACGCGGCGATAGTCGGACGATATGCCGGTGACGAACAGCCAGTTGTCCCAGGTATTGCGGAAGTCCTGATAGCGAAGCGACTGGTGGACCGCGATCGCGTCGCTGAACTTGTGGTCGAAGACGTAGCCGAGGTTCCAGTAGTCGTTGTCCTGCACGGCCGGATATTCGACATCGTTGATCGACAGCTTGATATCGACCGGCCCGTTCGGATTGGGCAGCGCGGTGCCATAGGCGGTGGTCGGCGACCAGGGATTGATATGGTCATCCACATAGCGGCCGAGCACGGTCAGCGTGGTATCGGCATCGGGCGCCCAGGTCAGGGCGGGAGCAACGAAGAAGCGCTGCTGGCCGGAGGCATGGACGAAGAAGTCCTGGTCGCGGATGACGCCGGTGAGGCGCGTGAGCAGGGTTCCGCTGGCGTTGAGCGGCAGGTTTGCATCGACCGTCAACTCCTTGAAATTGTAGGAGCCCCCGGCGATGCCCATATCCAGGAACGTATCGTTTTCCGGTCGCTTGCTCACGAGGTTGACGATGCCGGAAATCGGCCCTTGCCCGAACAGGCCGGAGGCCGGTCCCTTCACCACTTCGACATGGCCCAGCGCCGTCATTTCCGAGGTGCCGTAGCCGGTGTCGTCCAGCAGGCCGTCGAGATAAGTCGCTCCGGAACTGGCGTTGAAGCCGCGAATGTTGAAGCCGTCGAAGAAGCCGTAGTTGTTGGAGCGGGAAACGCCCGCCACATTGTAGAGCGCCTCGGAGATGCGGCGTACGCCCTGATCCCTGAGCAGTTCCTCGGGGAGGACCGAGATGGGCTGGATGTTTTCCAGCATCGGGATGTCAGCCTTTGCCGCGACCGGTGCTGCGGCGAGCTGGCCGGTCACGACGATGGTGCGGTCGTCCCGGGTCTCGTCGTCGGCGCCTGGCTCGTCGGATCCGGCTGCTCGGGCAAGGCTGGACATCGTGCAGGTGAGTGCGATGGAAGCGACGGTGACCGTCAGGCGGTGACGAAATGGCTTCAAAGTCTTTCCCCTCAAATTTCGGACAGGGCGCTACGAAAGATGAGAGTGATACGCAATAGCAACATTGCTACAAAATTTCCGTATATCGTTGGTCTGATATTTCCCCGTTCTGTCCGGAACGGCGCGGAAATGCCGGCGCACCGGTCAACCTGGGAGCGGCAGATAACCAGCCTTATCCTTTGTAAACTTTCGTTATTGCATCGCGATAGCACTTGCGCAGACGCCCGTTACGGCTATGTCCCGCGCAATATTGCGAACGATTCGCATTGCGGTAACAGGGAAGATACATCTTGCGACTTATCAAGGCGGCATTGGCCGTGTCGGTGTCCGTCATCGCTGTCCCGGCGTTCGCGCAGGAGGTTGCTCCGGACGAAAATCCCGGCGTCGCCAACGAGATTATCGTCACCGGCCGTGCCCAGCGTCTCTACCGCGTCGAGCAGGCTACCGTGGGCAAAGTCGCGGAAGACCCGATGAATATTCCCCAGGCGGTGCAGGTGATCAACGCCGAGCTCTTTGCCGACCAGGGCGCGCGCGACGCGACGGACATCTACCGCAATATCTCGGGCGTCAGCTTCTTCAGCTATGCCGGCGTCACGTTCCGTGGGTTCCGTCAGGACCAGTCCTTCTATGACGGCCAGCGCGGCAACCCCTTCATCGGCTTTTCGGTGCCGCAGCTGTTCAACATCGAGCGTGTCGAGGTGCTGAAGGGACCGGCAGGCCTGTTCTTCGGCCCAGGGTCGCCGGGCGGCATCATCAACTACGTTTCCAAGACGCCCTCGGACAAGACCGGACTGCGCGCGGTCGTCACCGGCGGCACATACGATCGCATCGGCCTTTCGGCGGAAGCGACCGGTCCCGTCGACCGCGACGGGGTGATCACCTACCGGCTGGGTGGTTTCTATGAATCGATGGATCCCTATCGCCGCAACACGCAGAACAAGTCGCGGATCGGCGATGGCGGGATATCCATCAAGACCAACGAAGGCGGCAAGCTGACGTTGCAGGCGACCATCTACGACAGCGAGCTTCAGGCAAACCGCCTGCGCGGCGTCCTGGTCGACGACCAAGGCAATTTCCTGACCAGCATCCGCTGGAATGCCAACGAGAAAACCGATTTCCTCAATTTGCGCTCGCAGGCATACCAGGCGCGCTATGCGACCACGATCGGCGATCGCGTCACTTTCGACGTCGGCGCGCGCTACTTCAAGGCCACCGAAAAGCAGCAGTACCACGAACCGCGCGGCCTCGATCCCGCCAATCCCGATCTGGTGCGCCGCGAATTCCGCGACCAGATCCGCCCTGTCCATGGCCTGTCGTTCATGGCCAACATGACGGCGCGGGTGGACGTGCTGGGCATGGAGCACAAGTTCCAGACCGGGGCGGACTGGTATGACGAGAAGAGCCTGCTGCATTCGCGCATCCTGCGCACGGGCGTGACTTCGCTCAGCCTCAGCAATCCGGTCTATGGCCGCGGCTCTGGCGATGCGGCCCGTGCGGCATTGCTGCCCTACACCACCACCGACACCCGCACCAAGCGCCGGGGCGCCTATCTTCAGGACCAGATCAGCGTGACCGATGCGCTGCTGCTGGTGGCAGGCGTGCGCTACGACAAGTTCGACGACGGCGTGACCACCAGCACCGGCGGGAGGGTTTCCGGGCGTTCCGACTACTCGGACAACGACCTGACCTGGCGGGGCGGCGCGATCTTCAAGCCGCGCGCGGATGTGTCGCTTTACGCCAGCTGGTCAGAAAGCTTCGAGCCGCAGGCTGCTGCCGACCAGAACACCGACGCAGGCGGCCCCTTCGCCCCGGTCACCGGGAACCAGATCGAGGGCGGCGTGAAGACGCAGCTGTTTGACGGACGTATCCAGGCGAACGCCGCCATCTATCGCATCGTGCGCAAGAACATCCTTCAGGTCGATCCCACGCAGGAACCCGTCAACGGCGTGGACCAGCTCGCGCCGATCGGCGAAGTGACGAGCAAGGGCTTCGAAATCGACCTGACGACGGACATAACGCCGGACTGGGTGCTCCTCGTGAACTACGGCTACAACGACACCAAGATCACCGGCACGGCCGAAGGGCAGGCGATCACCAATGCCGTGGGCAATCGCTTCGCCAATGCGCCCAAGCACAAGGTGGGCTTCTGGACTCGGTACCAGGTTCCGTCGATCGACACGGCCTTTGCCTTCGGCGGCGAGCACGTCTCGCGCCGGATCAGCCTTTCCGGCCAGACCGTGAAGCCCTACACCATCTTCGACGCTTCGATCACCAAGGGGCTGGGCTTTGCCGAGCTGTTGCTGCGGGTGGATAATATCTTCGACAAGGTCTACGCGGCATCGGGCTTTTCCGCGCAAAGCGGGCACTTCCCCGGCGAACCGCGCACGTTCCTTGCCGAGCTGCGCTTCAGGTTCTGATGGCGAGCAAGGTTCGGGGCAAGAAGGCCGGCAAGGAAAAGGGGCGTTCGCTCTGGTGGCGGGTCCATGCCTGGGCCGGTCTGAAGCTGGCGATCTTCATGACCTTCGTGCTGGCCACGGGAACGCTTGCCGTTTTCGCGCACGAGATCGACTGGCTGGTGACGCCCGCAATGCGGGCGTCACCGCAGGATCAGCCGCGCGCGAGCTGGGGCACGCTGGCGGCTGCTGCTGCCAAGGCCGAGCCACGCGGGCGGTTGACGACGCTCTACGCGCCGATCGACCCCTGGTTCACCGCGGAAGCATGGGTGGATATGGGGAAGGGGGCACCGCGCCGCGTCTATGTCGATCCCTGGAGCGGGGAAGTGACCGGGGTCCATGGCTGGGCCAACGTCCATCGTTTCCTGCGGCAGGCGCATCGCCATCTGATGCTGCCGACGAAGATCGGCATCCCGCTGGTGAGTTCGCTCGCCCTGCTGCTGCTCGCCTCGCTGGTGACGGGCATCGTCACCTACAAGAAGTGGTGGCGCGGGTTCTTCCGACTGCCAAGGGGAGGAGATGCGCGCCGGTTGAGCGGCGATCTTCACCGGCTTGGCGGGCTGTGGAGCCTGTGGTTCGTCGCGCTGATCGCGCTTACGGGACTATGGTATCTGGTGGAGACCCTTGGCGGAAATGCCTCGGTTCCGAAACTGCCGAAAGTCGAGACCGTCTTGCCGCCGCCGACCGGAGCAGCGCTCGACCGGCTCGTCGCGGCGGCGCGGGCCGAGCGGCCGGGGCTCGACATTCGCGAAATCCGCTTCACCGAAGACAGCGGCGTGGTGCTGCTGGGGCAGGACCGCGCCTGGCTGGTTCGCGACCGCGCCAACGGTGTGGCGATCGATCCGGCCGACGGCCGGCTGCTCGGTGCTCTGGACGGCACGGATCTGGATATGCACCAGCGGATTTCGGAAATGGCGGATCCGCTTCACTTCGGCACCTTCGGCGGTTTGGCCACCAAGATCATCTGGTTCCTGTTCGGCACAGTGCTGACGGGAATGTCGGTGACCGGCGTGATCATCTACGCCAAACGCCTGGAAAAAGCCGGAAAGCACCAGCAGACGGCAGGCCGCATCGCCTGGGCCGGAATGGGGACATGGGCTTACGTCTGCACCGCCCTGGTTATCCTGGCGCTGGTGCTCACTCCGGGCGCTATCGGTGGGGCAAGCTGAAGCACGGCCTTGCCGGTCTATTCGAAGGCGATCGTCGCACTGGCGGCGGGAAGTCCCGGCGAATTGACTGTGACCCGAAGCGTTCCCTTGCCTCGTCCCCGCAGGATCGCAAGGGCACGTCCCCTGAAGGTCCGGGTGTGGTTGGCCTTTAGCGAACCCACGGCCTGCGGGTTGGCGCTTCCGAAGGCGGCAAGTTCGCCGGAGCCTTCGAGAGCGAGGGTCACCGGCCGCATGTCGTCGGGCAGTACCCGTCCCCCGGCGTCCACCACCGCGATATTGAGATAGGCAAGCGCATCGCGGCCGCGGCGGCCGGACAAAGGCTCGGCCGACACCCGCAAGGAGGCTGCCTCGCCTGCGGTGTCCAATCGCGTGCGGCCCATGATCTTGCCGTCTTTCCAGGCCACGGCCTCAAGAGTGCCGGCTGCGTAAGGCACTGGCAGTTCCGCAGTCATCCTGTCGCCGGCTGCCAGCACTTTCTCACCGACAACCTGACCGTTGAGGATCGCCTGGACTTTGTCTCCGGGCGTGTAGATCCGCACCTTGAGGGGGCTCCCTTCATGGCCATCCCAGTTCCAGCTCGCCAATTCGTCGGGCCATCCCCAGTTCGCGGTCCAGGGGAAGGTTCCCTCGGGCGTAGGCCGCTGCACGGTCATGGTAACCGACGAGAGTCCCCACGCGACATCGCGAGCGAGGGAAGAGGCTTTCTGGCGGCCGATCAGGTCCAGATCGCCGCACCACGCATTCACCCAGGGCCATGCCGCGAAGTAATAGGGCGGGCTGCCATTCTTCAGAAATGCCGTTGCGCCGAGGCCCGCTTCGCCGATGTAGTCCATCGCCGTCCACAGGAACTCGCCGAGGAAATAGGGCGCGCGGTCCATGAGCGCGGCGTAATCGAAGACCTCGCGCGCGAAAGTCTCGGACCCGTAGACGACCCGCTCGGGATGGCTGGAATGCTCGCGTTCGATGTCATCGAGCCGATAGTTGTACCCTGGAACATCGAGGAAAATCGTGGAAGCGTTGTCGACCTTTCCGGCAAGGCCGGGACGCGCGGTATCGGCTCCCGCGATCATCTCCTGCCCCAGGACACCATTGAGGCCTGCCGTCACCGGCCGGGTCGGATCGAGTGCCTTCACCGCATTGGCGAGCTTCCATTCCCATTCCACGCCTTCGTCGCTGGCGCGAAGAGGGATTTCATTGCCGATGCTCCACATGATCACCGAGGCACTGTTGCGGGCAGGCAGGACCATGCCCGCGATCACGTCTTCCCAGTGCTCCCGGAAATGGATCGAGAAGTCCTGCGGCTCCTTGTGTTCGTGCCAGGCATCGAAGGCTTCCTCGATCATCAGCATGCCCAGACGATCGCAGGTTTCCCTGAGGCTGCGCGAAGCGGGATTGTGGGCGCTGCGGATGGCGTTGAAGCCCCGCTGCTTGAGCAGGCGGATCCGACGCTCGTCGGCATCGCGAAACGCGCAGGCGCCCAGCAGTCCGTTGTCATGATGCACACAACCGCCCCGCAGCTTGATGACATTGCCGTTGATCGCCATCCCCCGCGCAGGATCGAAGGTCACGATGCGCACGCCGAAGGGTTGTTCCAGCTTGTCGACGACCTTGTCGTCGCGGCGCAGTTCGGTTTCGAGCCGATAGAGGTTCGGATGATCGGGTGACCAGAGCCGGGGGCCCTGAAGCGTGAGGGTCTGGCGCACTACGCCGGAAGCGACGACACGACCTTGGGCGGCGGTGCGGCCGTCGCCGTCGATCAGGCGGGTGACGATCTCATGACCTGCCGTGTCGCCGCTGAGCGAGGTCGTCAGATCGATCTCCGCATGGCCGTCAGCGAAACGACGGGTCCACGCCGCAACGCCCCAGCGCGCGATGTGACATCGGCCGGGGAGTACATCGAGCGTAACCGGCCGATAGATTCCGGAGCCCGCATACCATCGGGTGTTGCGCCCTTCGTTGCGAACGCGGACCGCCACGATGTTGTCGCCCTTGCGATCGATATAGGGCGTAAGATCGACGGTAAACGGGATGTAGCCATGTACGTTGCCGGCGACCGACCGGCCGTTCAGGAACAGGTCGCTTTCGAGATGGATCCCGTCGAAAGCCAGTTCGATCCTTGCATCCGGCGCGTAGTCCGCAACACGGAAGCGTTTGCGATACCAGCCTTCGCCGCCAACGGTGAAGCCGGTGGCGCCCTTGCCGATCGCGCGCTTGTCGAAGGGGCCGATCTGCGAGGGTTCCACCCCGCCCGGTACATCCTCGACACTCCAGTCGTGCGGCAGATCGACGATAGGCCAGGCACTGTCATCGAAGCCTGCCTGTTCGAAACCGTCTCCGCCGCCGCGATGGAATTTCCAGCCATCATCGAACGGAATGTCTCGCAAAGGCCAGCTCGCATGTTTTGCGAGCGCCGAGGATTTTGCCGCAGCCACGCCAGCTATGGGAAGCATTGCACCGGCTCCTGCGATGATGAGCGCCTGGCGCCGATCGGTATCGAATTCGAGGCTCACTGAACCTCTCCCAGTCTGGCCAGCTCGCCATCGATCCTTGCCAGAGGCTCCCGCTGCACCACGCCGAAAACGAGCAGCGATTCGAGCGAGAAGTTGCCGAGATGCGGCTTGATCATTTCGTTGCCGATGCGCCGATCCATCCCTGGAATGTGCTTGTTGACGATCTCCCAGGCAGCGGGGTTCGACTGGAGGATGGCGATCGGAGTGTCTCGCGAACTGAGTATCCGGGCCAGTCTGCGCGGCGGATCGTAGGCCTTTGCGGGAGGATAAAGTGGCGCGTCCAAATTCGTCATCCTCTTCTGCTCGTTCGGCGGCCTTGATCATCGCCCTGACGATGCGGTCAGACCGATATTGCGTCTTGCCCATATAGCAACAGTGTGTTGTTTTAAGTGGCGGGGGCGGCATGTCAAGCCGGGCCCGGACCGGGGCGAGGACGATGGAACCATCGACACTGCCGCATTGCGAGGAACGGTTGCGTTCGGTCCGGAGACGAAGCGGATAGTCACTGCGAACGAGTAGAAGAAAACTAAAAAAACGGGAGGGAATATGATCAAGACAGGATGCAACCTGCTGCTGGCGTCCACCAGCCTTTTCGCCGTGGCAACGCCCGCCTGGGCCCAGTCGGCCCCGGCCGCTGAAAACCTGGCAAACGTCATCATCGTCCAGGCCCGCCGCCGCGACGAAGACGTGCAGGATGTGCCCGCAGTCATTGATACGGTGACATCCGAAGAGATCGCGAAGCTGAATATTCGCGACTTCAAGGAAGTGCAGACCCTTGTGCCCGGGCTGGAACTGACGTCGGAGTCAAACGGCGTCGGCGGCAGCGCCAAGATGCGTGGCGTCAATTTCGACGTCAATGCCAGCGGCTTCAACTCCACCGTCGAGTTCTACATGAACGACGCGCCGATCGTTGCGGGCATCGTTCTTCAGCAGATGTTCGATATCGGGCAGATCGAAGTCCAGCGCGGCCCTCAGGGCACGCTGCGCGGACGTGCTTCGCCATCGGGATCGATCACCGTCGCCACCCGTAAGCCAGATCTCTACACCGTTGGCGGGACGGTGGACATGACGGCCAACGATATCGGCACGCAGAACATCAAGGCTGCGCTCAACCTGCCCGTCATCGAGGGCATTGCGGCGATCCGCGTCGCAGGCGTCTGGGATGAGAACGAGGACAACCGCGTCCGGCCTCTCGATACCAGCTATGGTGGCCGCGATCCGTTCGCCCGTACGCGCGCCGGGCGCGTCAGCGGGCTTCTTCAGCCGACCGACTGGCTGAAGCTGGAAGGCGTCTACCAGCATATGCAGCGCAATGCGGTTGGGTACGACCAGGTCGCTTCGTTCAGCGAGGTCAATCCCGATGCCGTGCCAAGTCCGGTCTATATCGATACGAGCGACCGTCTTTCAAATCAGGTCGAGCCGCGCCGGATCAAGCAGGTCTACAATATCTACAACTGGCGTGCCGAAGCGAACCTCGTCGGGCAGACCCTGATCTATCAGGGGCAGCACTATAGTCAGAACGTCCTATCGCATACCAGCCTGGACCCGGCCGTCGTCTTCCCCGGCGATACGATCTTCCAGGAAACCCACACCCGCACGAAGTCCACGTCGCATGAAGTCCGCTTGCAGAACGAGGAACGCCTGTTCGGTATGGTCGACTACGTTGTCGGCTTCTTCGACCAGAAGAACGATGCGCCCACCGATCTCCTGCGCAGCACGGCGGTGCGCCTGCCGCTCCTGTTCGGCGGCGGCCTCGCGACGGCGGTTACGACACCGATCGGCCGCTTCGGCGGCAGTCACGAACAATCGGTCTTCGGCAACCTGACCGTTCATGTGACTGATTCCACCGAGGTATCCGGCGGCCTGCGGCACATCGACTACAACTCGGAAAACACGCTGGTCGTGGGCGGCAATACGGTCTCGACCGAGGGGCAGGATGCCAAGAAGTGGATCTACACCGCATCCATCAAGCAGAATATCTCGCCAGACCTGATGGTCTATGCCAGCACCGGCAGTTCATGGCGCCCCGGCATTAATGTGGTGGGCGATTTCAATATCCTGCCTTCGCCCGTCGAGAAGAGTTTCACCAACCTGCCGGCGGAGACGTCGAAGTCCTATGAGATCGGGTTCAAGAGCACGCTCATGGGCGGACGCATGCGTTTCAATCTCACCGGCTACCATCAGAAGTTCAAGAACTATCCCTACCGCGTCTCCAATGGCGTCTATTACGTCAACACCGTAGCCGACCGGAACAGCGCCGGTCAGGTCACGGGCCTGCGCCAGGAGGTGGGCCAGTTCAATTTCGTGGGCGCTGTCCCCGTCGAAGTGAACGGCGTGGAAGGCGATCTTTCGTTCGATATCTCCGATCGCTGGACCATGGGCTTGATCGCCAGCTACTCGCTGGGCAAGATCAAGAACGGAACGGTCCCATGCAACGACCTCAACGGCGACGGCGTACCCGACAACGTCCTGGCGGCCCCGTCACTTGCCGAACTCCAGGCCGCCGTCGGATCGGACAACCTGGCGACGTGCCAGGTCTCCCAGCGTTCTGCGCTTCAGGCTCCCTTTTCGGCTACGCTCCAGAGCGAGTACAGCTTGCCGATTTCCGGCGGGCTTGACGGCTATCTTCGCGGCCTCGTCACCTACAACGGCAAATCCCAGAGCGATCCTACCAATATCTACGACGATGTCGGCGATTATGCCCTGGTCAATCTCTATGCCGGCATTCGCGATCCAAAGGGGATGTGGGAGGTTTCGCTTTACGCCAAGAACCTGTTCGAAGTGGAGAAGGCGCTTTCCCGCACCAGCCCGCTTTCGACCAGCTATCAGCAGCTCGGCTTCGGCGGGTTTGGGCCGAACGGTCCCATCCTTACCGGACCGACGGCTGCGACGACCACGAGCACCTACACCGGCATCACCATGACGCCGCCCCGCGAGTTCGGCCTCAATGTCCGCTTCTCGTTCGGTTCGCGCTGATTGGAGCCGTTGCTCCGCTTAAACTTCCGGCCGGGCGATCGTCGTTCGGGGGCAGGGGTTACCAGGCCTCGGCCCCTCGAACGATGCGGTCCACAAGAGAGGCGGCGACTGTTTTCGCCTCATCCTCACTGAACGGCTTCCCTTCGGGCCGTATGGCAATCGTTCCCCCCGTCACGGCCATTACCAGGTCCGCGGCTCCCTCCGGATCGCGCATCTTGAACCCTTGGGCGGGGCCATAGTCGCGCACCGAAGTGACGATGAGCGCATGCAGGTTGCGGTAGCCTTTCTGGTTGTGCCCCAGGAAACCGGACCCCAACGCGCCTGCCAGATTGCCGGCGAGCTTGGTAATGGCGCGAACTTCGGGGTTGGTGCCCCAGAGCAGCATCGCTCCGACGTAGCTGGTCAACTGCTCGACAAGATCGTGCGACAGCGCCGGATCGCGCCTGGTGTTGAGTTCGGACCATGATGCAATCTTCGCATCGATCACGGATTGAAGCAGATCCGCCTTGTCTGAGAAACGCTTGTAAAGTGTGGTACGAGGGATGCCGAGGTTGGTCGCCACGGCATCCATCGCGGTGCCTTCATACCCCAATTCCAGAAACATTCTCGTGGCTTCGGTCAGGATGTCCTGAGTGATCTTCATGGAGTCGGCGGCGGCGGGACGCCCTCTTTTTCGGCTCGGTTTCTGCCCCGCCTTCGCCGCTGCTGATTGCCGCACCTTGTCCTGCACTTCTGCCATAACCCAAGTTTCAGAATATCGATTGCCGTTGTGGTAACCGATTTGGAGCGACGTACAAACCGGCAGCTCCGGTGGTTTACCAAGCCTGCCGCGAGTTGCGACTACTCAGGCTTTGCAAAATACCGCTCAAGCCGATCGGCTTCACCCGGCGAAATGGGTATGACCGCGCCGTGTTTCGGACCGCTGAAATTGGTAGCCTTCATCGGCGATCCAGGCTCATTGAACCGCCCCAGATTGCGGAAATTCTTGAAATCCTTCGTTTCCGAAAAGCCCATGTTGTTCGGCTTGGCGCCGAAGACATCGTACATCAACACATAGGTCTTCGTGTCCGCCCGGCGCCAGAGGTTGGGCGCTTCGGTTCCCACGGTTTCGGGATCGACCGGGGTCGGATCGAAACGATAACCGCCGTCGATCCGATCCGAAACGGCCTGCCTGAGGTGCCCCGGCCGATCGTGCGCGACGTAGAACAGGTGGAACTTGCTTCCGACGCGCGTGATATCGCCGTCGATCGTACCGATCGTCGTCTTGGGATAAGTGAACAAGGGGCGCGGTGCCTGGGTCAGGGTGGTGAAGGCATCGTCGGCATAGGAATAGACCATGTGCTCCGGCTCGGTGCCGTCGCGCGTGGTGTAGTAGACCATCATCTTGCGCATCTTCGGGTCGTAGATCGTTTCAGGTGCCCAAGCCGCGCTCAGGCGGGCGGTTTCCGGGAACAGCTTGTCGACAGGGACGATGGCATGGGTCCAGTGGATGAGATCGCGCGATTTCATGAAGATCAGCGAGCGATTGTTGCCCCAGCCATGGGTTTCCTTCGGCTTCTCCCACTCGGTTTCGCGCAGCCCCTCGCGCTGGGCAAAGATGTGAAGATCGGTCATGCTCAGATAGAAGGCACCGTCGGGGCCACGCACGATGTGCGGATCGCGGATGCCCTTCTGTTCGGAAATGTCACGCCCCGCAAGCGCGGGCTGGCCGTTGTTGACGTCCGTGAAGCTGTAACCATCCCGCGACACCGCAATGTGCAGCGAGTGAGTCTCGTCCCGGAAGTAGACCAGCAGATAGGACGTGAGCGCACTTTCGGGCGGAACCGGAGACGTTTCCTGCGCTGCAAGGCTCTCAACGATCTGGAGCTGCCTTTCACCCGGAGCAGCGCCGGTTTGGGCCAAGCCGGATGTCGCCAGAGCGCCAAGCGCGGCAAGGCCCATGGCCGGCAGCCAGGCGAGCTTGATCTTCATTCCGTCTCTCCGCTTGTTGGCCAGTCGAGGCATTTCATTCCACTTCCAGTACGGTCACCGACTTGGAAGGCAGGTCGAGTTCGACGCCGCCAGCGGTCAGGCGCGCGGGCAACGGCTGCGGTACGAAGGGGTCCGGCCCTTCGAAGGTAATGCGGGTATCGATCCGATCCGCGGTGAGGACACGGGCGCTTGCCCTGCGCCAGGGGCCGCCATCCAGACGGATGTTCAACCGGTTTGCACGGGCCGGATCGAGGTTGGCTATGGTCACATGCAATTTGCCCGCCGCATCGCGGGATGCCGAAACGTCGATACCGGGGAGCCGAACTTTCCCCTGGATATAGTCCGGCGTCGCGACGGTAACCGGCAATGCCTGCGCGCCCTGGTGGACCTTGTACATATCGAAGACGTGGTAAGTCGGCGTCACCACCATTGCGGCGCCCCGGGTCAGCACCAGCGACTGGATGACGTTCACCATCTGCGCCAGATTGGCCATTTTCACCCGGTCGGCGTGACGGTTGAAAATATTCAGGCTCTTCGCCGCGATTAGCGCGTCGCGCAGGGTGCTTTCCAGATAGAGCTGCGAGGGCGCGTCCTTCTCGCTCTGGAACCAGCCGCCCCATTCGTCCACGGCGAGCGCAACGCGCTTTTCAGGATCGTACCGATCCATGATTTCGGAATGGCGGCGAATGAGTTCGTCGGTCAGGTCGGCCCGCGCCAGGGCAGCCGCCCAGGCGTTCTCGTCGAAATCGACGTTCCGGCCCTTCGCATGCCAGTCATTGCCCGCGAAGGTGTAGAAGTGCAGCGACAGGCCCCACATCAGCGGCCGGTCGGTCGTCAGCGAGAGCGGGGTGGGCTGCGACCGCCACTTCATCGCCTGTGCCATCACGCGGTCCGTCCATGCGTAATCGTCCGTGTCGGCGCCTACGGCAATCAGCTTGGCACGCTCGCCCGAATAGGTCCGCAGGAAGGCGGAATAGTGCCGGAAGGCCGCCGCATAAGTATCGGCACTCATGTTTCCGCCGCAGCCCCAGCTTTCGTTGCCGACGCCGATGAACGGGACTTCCCAGGGTTGAGCGCGCCCGTTTGCCGCCCGCTCCGCGCCCGGCGCGCTGTCTTGAGGGGCGGTCATGTAGCGAAGCCAATCGTCGGCTTCCCGCACGCTGCCGCTGCCGAGGTTTACGGAAATGAACGGCTTGGCACCGATCTGGCCCAGGAAGTCCATGAATTCATGTGTGCCGAAAGCATTGGTTTCGGGGGACTTGCTCCATGCGGCATTGATCCCGCGCGGTCGCTTGTCGGCCGGACCAATGCCGTCGCGCCAGTGGTATCCATCGGCGAAGCAGCCGCCGGGCCAGCGAATGACCGGCACCTTGACGCGGCGTAGCGCCGCAACCACGTCCGAGCGGATGCCCCGCACATTCGGAATGGCGGAATCCGGACCTACCCAGATGCCCTCGTACACGCCCCGGCCGAGATGTTCGACAAACTGGCCGTAGATATCGGGATCGATGGTCGGGCCGCCCGCGCCTGCCGAAATCGTCACTTCCGAGCGCAACGCCTTCGTTGGATCGCCTTGCTCACCGGCATTTGCACTGGCCGAATACACGGCACTTGCCGCAGCCAGAGCCAGAGTGATCCTGCCCGGCCACCGTTGGAATGCTTGAAACATCCTCTGCTCCCAATTGTCGGAGTATTGATGTCGCCAATCCAGACGTGCGTCAACCACCATGCGGAACCAAAGTTCATATAGGGGCAGCTTCGAAACGCGAATTGACTCATTTCGATAATTAGCTAAATATCGCATCATGAATCAGGTCTTCAAAGCCCTTTCCGATCCTACGCGGCGGCGAGTGCTGCAATTGCTGCGCAAGGGGCCGATGAACGCTGGTGAGTTGAGCGACCAGTTCGACGTGTCCAAGCCGACGATGTCGGCTCACTTCGCCGTCCTGAAGGAAGCCGATCTGGTCCATGCGGAGAAGGTGGGGAAGGCGGTTCTGTATCATTTGAAGCTGACAGTGCTCGAGGACGCTTTACTCGGCTTCGTCCACTCGTTCGCATTCGGTGAAGAAACCCCGGCGCCCACGAAGGAGCCTTCACGATGAACAAGGATATCGCCGGTAGTCTTACCTGGGCCGCGAGCATCATCGTGCTTGCGCTTGCCGCTTCGTTCGCCCGCAAGCAGGGGTATATCGATCAGGACACCACCACGCGCATCGTCATGGGCGCGATTGGATTGATGGTCGCCTGGTTCGGGAATCGAATGCCCAAGACCTTCGTGGCAAATGCATCGGCGCGCAAGGTCGCGCGGGTCGGGGGATGGTCGATGGCGCTGAGCGGCCTGGTCTACGCGGGGCTATGGGCTTTTGCCCCCTTCGATGCGGCCGTGCTGATGGGATGCGCAGCCGTATTGACGGGGATCATCGTCACCGCCGCTTATAGCTTCGCGTTGCGCAGCCAAGCCAAAGCGAACTGAAGCAGCGCGTTAATCCGCTATCGCTGCCGTCGCACCTGGTCGGGAGAAACTTGAGGCGCATTGTTGCCGAACTCGCTGCGCAGGTACGTGGCCAGGGCCGCCACATCCTCGTCGGAAAGGCGCTTGCCGAACGGCTTCATGTTTGCACGGCCGCTGTTGAAAGGCGGCGGCGGCAAGTCCGGGCCATAGAGAATGACGTTGATCAGCGAGGACGGATCTTTCGCCTGCACGATCGGATTGCGTATGAGCGGCACGCCGAGGATGCGATCGCCTTTGCCATCGGGCAAGTGACAGGTGCCGCAATGCACGGTGTAGACGATCTCACCCTCATCGACGCGTGATCGCAGCGCCGAAAAGTCCCACCGCGCGGGCGCCGCGTCGACACCGCGCAAGTATGCTGCGATCGAATCCGCGTCGGCTTTCGACAGGTGGCGCGTGGAGGCGAGTACTTCCGTCATCGGCCCGTGGACGACCGCGCGCCGGTTCCGGCCGGAGAGCAGGTAATCGCGAATGTCGGAGGCGGTCCAGTCCTTGAGGCCGTGCTGTCCCGGCGTCAGATCGGCGGCAGCCCACTGGCGATACTCACCGCTCGCGACCTGATCGACATAGGCGCCTCCATGCAGGGCGCGGCTCTCATCGGAAGCGCCCAGCATGTTGCGAGGGGTATGACAGGCGCCGCAGTGTGCCACGGCTTCCACGAGATAGGCGCCGCGATTCCACTGCACCGAATGCCGGGGGGAGGGCGTGAAGGCGGCGTCCTTGTGATAAAGGCGCTTCCAGAAATGCAGCAGCGCGCGATTGCCGAAAGGGAAATGCATTTCGTTGTCGCGATTGCGCTGGGCGACCGGCGGCAGCGAGCGAAAATACAGGTAGAGGGAGGCGATGTCTTCGTCCCGCATCTTCGCAAACGATGCATAGGGGAAGGCGGGGTAGAGGTGTGACCCGTCAGGCCTTGTGCCGTGCTTCATCGCGGCGTGGAATTGCCCGTAGGTCCATCGGCCGATGCCGGTCTCTCGGTCCGGCGTGATGTTGGTGGAGTAAAGCGTTCCGAACGCCGTCTTGAACTTCACGCCGCCGGCATGGGCTGCTCCGCCGGGTGCCGTGTGACAGGCGGCGCAGTTGCCGATTTGCGCCAGATACCGGCCCGCTGCCACGCTGCCGCCTTGCGCCTGCAACGGCGGCGGAGCAGCCTGCGCGATCGGTCGAAAGAAATAGGCCGCATAGACTGCCGCCGCGACGGCAAGGGCGAGAACAAGCCAGAGCAGCCACGGCTTGATCCGGCGCGAAGGCGGTGAGCCCGTCGCGGCCATCAATGGGAATCTTCCAGGGGAATACCGGCCAGCCTTATCCAGTTCAGGGTTCGCTCCTTCAGAAATGCGGTCGCTTCCGGATGGCGGCTGGCCTGCCAGTTCATGATCGATCCGGTGAGGTGCGCCATGAAGGCATCCACTGCGGCAGTCGTCTCGATCGCAGTCGGCGGCATCGTTTTCGCTATGAGCGCGCGCAGAATCTCTCCGCGCTGCTCTTCCAGGCCGATCAGGATCGGATCGTTGATGTTGATGCTGTAGCGGAACATGAAGTTGCTGAACTGCTCGCGCGCACCGATCATGTTACCCACCAGCTCCGCTATGCGGATCAGGCCGGGCGCGCCGGCTTCGATCCTGACGGCCGCAAGCCGTTCCTCGAATTCCCTGAGCAGCCGCTTCATCAGCAGGCGCTTCAGATCATCCAGCGTGCCGAACCGCTGGCTGATGGCCGCGCGCGACAGGCCGACACGGCGGGCGACCTCCGAAATGCTGAGCCCCTGCGTGCCGAGTTCGACCAGCGCCGCGTTCGTCGCATCCAGTATCTGGGAATCCGTAACCGATAACGGGCGAGCCATACCAAGCCATGCTTCCTGAACGTGACGAGCTTTCAGACGGGTTGATATCGGCACTTGCCGTTTCTTTCAACCCTGTTACTTTCAGGGGTGTAAGGAATCGAAAGCAACGGTTCGTTATGGGAGAATGCGCTGATGGCGTCACGCCGCCTGACCAGGGGTTGGCTGCTGGCCGCTGCGGGAACCGTCGCGGTCCTCGGGGCGGCTGCGTATATGCTGCGCCCGCCTGAGCGTTTGGCGGCAACCAGCGGATCGTTCCTGCGCGACGGCACAGCTGGTTTCGTCCTGACCGACATTGCCTATGCGCTCGGCCCGGATGGGCAGGACACGCCGGCCTGCCCGCAAGGCATGTCTATGGACGTTTCCCAGATATTCGCGGCCAGTCCGGCGGGTAAGCGGCGTTCGGGCGAGGACGATGAAGCTTACGGAAAGCGGCTGGAAGAAGGCGGAAAGACGCTCTCTGTCGCGCCGGATGGGAGCGACTATTGCCTTCACCCCGAACTGGCGCCGATCGATACGCATGCCCGCCTGCTGACCAGCGGCGCGGCGCGGGCAGACGGCATCGACCTTGACGGCAAGGTCTCGCGCTCTCCAGTCGATGCGCGAAGCGGGCGGCTCGATTTCGTCGGCATGGACGGCAGGAAGGGCGTGGACAACCAGTTCTGGCGAGCGGTGGGCTGCAACCGTTCCTATCAGAGCGCAGGCCAGTCCAACGGCTTCAAGGTGGAAATGCTCACTGGCTCCTGGGGCATCCTCGTGAAGCTGGACGGCGTGGACGACCTTCGCAATGACGACGACGTGCGCGTGGGCATCCATGCCAATGCCGATCCCTTGCAGCTCAGCCCTACGCGAGAGGCTCTGGAATATGCGACTTACGCCGTCGATCCCGATGCCAGGTTCCGCGCCTCCACGCGCGGGCGCATCCGTGACGGCGTGCTGACGACGGAACCGGTCGACGTGCGGTTTCACCATGTGGTGAACGGCATGTACATGGAGCGGCCGCTGCGTGACGCGCGGATAGAAGCGAAGCTGTCGCCTGAAGGCGTGCTCAAGGGCTATCTGGCGGGCTACACGCCGGTGGTAGACCTCTACGATTATCAGTTCGGCTTTCGCAACGGCAGGGATGCGAAAGGTCAGCCGACGCTGGCGAGGGCGGTCGCCTCCGCGAATGGGGCGGCCCGCGTGCTCGGCCATACTTGCGCCGGGATCTGGCAGTCTCTCCACCGCATGGCCGATGGGCACCCGGACTCGAAGACGGGAGCGTTCAGCTCCATTTCCACCCAGTACCGCTTCGAAGCCCGGCCGGCTTTCGTGGTCGATCCTCCCCTTCGAGAAAAGATGGTGCGCAATGACTAGTGCCGCTCTTTCACGGCTCCGACGCTTCCGTTTTCCGGTGTTCGTCGGCGGGCTGATCGCCCTGGTCGTGGTACTGGCCGGTGCCGAGCTTATGGAGCCGGGCGAACCCGCTCCCGTCGGCGGCCCCCCCATGATGCGCAGGCTGACGGAGACGCAGTATCGCGCCAGCATCGAGGATGTCTTCGGCGTAAAGGTGCCTATCAACGGTCGCTTCGAAAAGGCGGTCCGATCCGAGGGACTGATCGCGGTCGGCACCGGAACCGCGGGCATGTCGCCCTTCGCCATCGAGCAGTACGATGCCTCAGCCCAGGGCATTGCCGCCACCGTTCTCGGCAAGTCGCAGCGCAAGCGCTTCCTTGCTTGCGGTCCGGCCGACCCGCGTCAGTTCGATGCGCCCTGTGCCCGGCAGCTCCTGACCCAGAAAGGGCGTCTGCTGTTCCGCCGTGCCCTGACACGGCAGGAAGCGGACAAGTTCGTCGAGCTTGCCCGGCGCGCGGCAACGCAGCTTGGCGACTTCCACCGGGGGCTGGAACTGAGCCTCTATACGATGCTGGTTTCGCCCGATTTCCTGTTCCGGATCGAAACCATGCAGCCTGGTCAGGACGGGGCGCCGGGCGAACTGGATGCCTACTCCAAAGCGTCGCGGATGAGTTTCTTCCTGACCAATTCCACGCCCGACGACGAACTGCTTCGCGCGGCCGAACAGGGTGAGCTTGACGATTCCGCCGGCGTGGAACGGCAGGCAGACCGGCTGATGGCCTCGCCGCGTTATGAAGGCGCAGTGCGTGCGTTCTTCGCCGACATGATGCAGTTCGATCGCTTCGGCGACTTGTCCAAGGATCCGGCGATCTATCCGGCGTTCAATTCCGGTCTGGCCGAGGACGCGCAGGAGCAGACCCTGCGCACGGTGGTGGAGCACCTGATCACGAAGCGCGGCGACTATCGCGATCTGTTCACCACGCGCGACACCTTTCTCACCCGCAGCCTTGGCATCGTCTATCGCACGCCGGTTCCGCAACGGCGGGGCTGGGTGCCGGCGACTTTCGCGCCCGATGCCCATCGCGCCGGTATCCAGTCGCACGTCTCGTTCCTGGCGCTGCATTCGCATCCGGGCCGGACCTCTCCCACGCTGCGGGGCTACGCCTTGCGCCAGGTCTTCCTGTGCCAGGACGTTCCGGACCCGCCGGCCAACGTCAATTTCACCGCGATCGAGGCCACGGCCCACAAGGCCAACGTCACCGCGCGTGACCGCATATTCCAGCACGCGACCGATCCTTCCTGCGCGGGCTGCCACAAGGTCATGGATCCGCTCGGGCTGACGTTGGAGAACTACGACGGCCTCGGCACTTTCCGGCGCCGGGAGAACGGTGCCCTGATCGACACCAGCGGCTCTCTCGACGGCACCGGTTTCAATACGACGGACGGCCTGGCCGATGCGCTGCACGACCACCCGGAGGTGCCGCGCTGCATCGCGGAGCGGATGTACAAGTCCGCCGTCGGGCGCGACATCACCTGGGACGAGCGCTATTATCTCGACTGGCTGATCGGCCGGTTCACCGCCGACGATTACCGGGTTCCGGACCTCATGCGCCGGATCGTCACGAGCGCAAACTTCTTCGCGGCAACACCTTCGAGCCCATCGGGAAACCTCGTGCGCGCCAACACCCGCGCCACTGCTGGAGACAGGCTATGAGCTTCATTTCACGCAGAACCATTCTGCGCGGCGCTATCGGCGGCGCGGCGGTCGGTGTCTCGCTGCCCCTCCTGGATTGCTTCCTGGATTCGAACGGCACCGCGCTCGCCGCTACGGGTCAGCGGCTCCCTGTTCGCTTCGGGACCTGGGTATGGGGTTGCGGTTTCATCCCGGAGAAGTGGATCCCGGCGACTGTCGGCAGCGGCTATGCGATGCCTGCGGACCTGGCCCCGTTGGAGCCCTACCGGGACAAGCTTGCGCTGTTCAGCGGCTTCGATGTGAAGCTGGACGGGGTTGCCAACAAGCCGCATATCACCGGCTGCCTCGGTCTGCGGACCGGCATACCGGTGCCGAACGAGAACGTGAAGGCGCCCACTCTCGACGTTCTGATCGCGCAGAAGATCGGCGGCAATTCCCGCTTCCGCTCGCTGGAGGTGTCCACCTGCGGGCTGAAGAATTCCTACTCCTATCACGCAGCCGGCTCTCCCAACCCCAGCGAGACATCTCCGGCAGCGCTCTATCGCCGCATATTCGGCGCCGGTTTCCAGGATCCCAATACGCTGGCGTTCGAGCCCGATACCAGGATCATGGCGCGGCGCAGCGTGCTTTCCGCGATTACGGACGATCGCCGGAAGCTGATGCGCACCGTGGGCGCGAGTGACCGGCAGCGCCTTGACGAATACTTCACTTCGATCCGCCAGATCGAGCAGCAACTGGACCTGCAACTTCAGCCGCCCGCGCCGGTGAAGGACTTTTCCCGTCCCGCCGCTCCGGCAGGTGAAGGAAAAGGCTCGGAGATGGGGCAAGTGATGGAGACCCACCGGATCATGGCAGACCTTCTCGCCAAGGCGCTGCAAGTCAATCAGACGCATGTCTTCAACGTCCTGTTCTCCGACACCGCGTCCAATCTGCGCCGGGAAGGCGAAACGACGACGCATCACACCCTGACGCATGAAGAGCCTACGGATCCGCAACTGGGATACCAGAAGGAGCATTCCTACTTCGCGACGCAGAGCATGGTGGCCTGGAAGGAATTCCTCGATGTCTTGTCGGCCATTCCCGAGGGAGACGGTACGCTGCTGGACAATTGCCTGGTCCTTGCCCACTCCGATTGCTCGATCGCGAAGGCTCATGCGGTCGAGGGCATTCCGGTGATGGTGGCGGGGAATGCGGGCGGCGCGGTCCGCACCGGCTATCACCTGGCAGGCAACGGCGATTCCATCGCGCGGCTTGGCCTGACGGTACAACAGGCCATGGGGGTGCAGGTCGAACGTTGGGGGCAACTGTCCATGGAGACCAACCGGACAGTTTCCGAGCTTATCGCCTGATCGATTGGATCCGATCATTCATGAGCTTACGGCCTAAATCCGCCGTAAAACGGAGCTTGGCATGCCTCCCGACGGCATGGGTGCGGGGCGTCGTCGCTCCACCGGGTGAGAACCTTATTTAAGATCTGGTCCTCGGAAAAGTCTGTCAGGTCGCGTTTCCGCTCTCCACGCAATTTTCCGTTCAAAAGCGACGCTAGGCTATGCTGGCTGGCAATGCCAATTCGCCGGACGATAACGGCTCGACAATTCTCCGATTGGTCCGTACCAATCTAGTACCTAAATTAGAGGAGATGTGTCTTGCGCAATCGACGTCCGTCCCGTGCTTTCGCTCGTCAGACGGCCGCTGTGCTCGCTGCCGCCATGGCCGTCCCGGCCGCCGCGGCGACGGCGCCGGGCATATTTCCCACACCCCATGCGCTCGACCTGACAGGGGGTGAGTTCGACCTCGGCGATACCGTCGTGCTCGTGCGTAAGAACGGCGTGGACGCGGCGGTGGCGGACAGTCTGGAGCAGACTCTGACCCAGGCAGGCGTTCGCCGGATCATTCGTGCGAATGCCCTGCCTCGCGATCCGGATCGCCCTGTGATTGTCGCGGGGTTGGCGAGTGAGGCTGTCGTCAGGGATGCGCTGGCCAAGGCGCGGGCGTCAGTGCCGGATCTTCCCGAGAGCTACGTGCTGGCGGCGCGTAACGGTCTGGAGGAGGGCGTGAAGGGGAAGGGCCTTGTGATCCTGGCGGGCCGTGATGCCGCCGGATTGCTCCACGCCGCGCAGAGCTTTCGGCAGACTGTCCGCAGCGGAAGCATCGCTGCGCTGACAGTAGTCGATTATCCCTCGATGCCCGTGCGCGGCACCATCGAAGGCTTCTACGGCAAACCCTGGACGATGGCCGAACGCGCAAGCCACATCCGTTTCCTCGCGTCCATGAAGGCGAACACTTTCATCTACAGCCCGAAAGACGACGTATTCGCGCGGGACAAGTGGCGCGAGCCCTACCCTGCTGAGACCTTGGATGCTCTGGGTAATCTGGCGCGTCTGGCCGGACGCGTGCATATAAACTTCGTCTATGCCGTCTCGCCCGGCCCGTCGATCTGCTACAGCGATCCGGCCGATATCGAGGCTATAAGACGCAAGTTCGCCAGCTTGCGGCGCAATGATGTCGAGAGCTTCTACGTCGCTTTCGACGACATCGAATACACGAAGTGGAACTGCGCCAGCGACGAGGCGAAGTTCGGCGCGCCGGGCCAGAAGGCCGCTGCGCAGGCTCAGGCGGGCCTTCTCAACACCATTCAGGAGGATCTGGCCAAATCCGGCCATGGTTCGCTGATCATGGTGCCGACCGAGTATTACAACACGACCGAAACGCCTTACAAGGCGGCCCTGCGTGAAGCGCTCGATCCGCGCGTGGTTGTGCAATGGACGGGAACGGACGTCGTCCCCGCCTCCATCTCGGTGAACCACGCCAAGGACGCGACCAGGGCGTTCGGTCGCAAGACGCTGCTGTGGGACAACTATCCCGTCAACGACTTCAAGGAATCCGAAGGCCGATTGCTGCTGGCGCCCTACGACTATCGGCAGGCGGGGCTTTCCCAGCAACTGACCGGTATCGTCGCCAACCCGATGAACCAGGAGGTATCCAGCCGGCCCGCCGTGGCAGGGCTGCTCTCCTTCGCCTGGAACGACGCGGACTATGATGCCCAGCGCACGTGGCGCGCGGCCGCGCGTGAACTGGCCGGTGGCAACGAGCAGGTGACGCAGGCCTTGCTGACCTTCTTCGATGCGCAGCACCTGGCCCCCACGTTCGGCCACTTGCCCTGGCAGCCCCAGGCGCCGCGCCTGAAAGCCAGGATCGATGCGGTGCGGGATGCCCTAGCCTATGGCGACGCGGCGGAACAGCAAGCGACCTTGCGCGATCTTGCGCAGGCCGCCGATGCGCTCGCAGCCGCACCCGACGTCATCCGCGCCGGCGTCGTCGAGCCGGGCTTCGTCGCTGAAGCGAAACCCTGGCTCGAAGCGACGCAATTGTGGGCGCGGGCTCTGCAACTCAGCGTGCGCGGGCTGGAGGCGGAACTCGGAGCAACGAGCAAGGCTGGGCCTCGCTTTTTCGAAGAGGCGGATCGGCTTGCACGACAGGCCGCAGCGATCGAAGCGATACCCGGCGCCACCCGTTTTGTCGGCCCGGTGAAGGTGGCGGACGGAGTCCTGGACACGTTCGTGAAGGATGCGCCGCGACTGATTCACGGGCGGCAGGAGCAATAGCGGGTGGCTTCCCTTTTTTGAAATACCAAACTAGAACCAGCACAGAAGCGTGGGAAACGCGGCAGGACGTTTGTCCTGAGATGGCAGGAGTTCAGGATGGCGTTGTTTGGGGCGATCGAAGCGGGCGGAACCAAGTTCGTCTGCGCGGTGGGGTCTGCCGCATCGGGGATCGCGGCAACGAAGACCATCCCCACCAGCGATCCGGATACGACTTTCGCGGCGGTGACCGAATTCTTCCAGACGGCGGGTCGCGCGCATGAAATCGCTGCGGTAGGCATCGGCAGCTTCGGTCCGGTTGGAGTGGACCCGGCTTCGCCTTCCTACGGCCGAATTCTGGCGACGCCCAAGCCGGGGTGGCAAGGCACCGACATGCTGGGCCGCATTCGCGCCTTTCTCGACGTGCCTCTGGCGATCGATACCGATGTCAATGCCGCCGCTCTGGCCGAGGCGCGCGCCGCCGGGCCTGAGGTTCGCCATCTCGCCTACGTGACGATCGGCACCGGCGTCGGCGTCGGCCTCGTCAGCGACGGGCGTACCGTGCATGGCACCGGACACCCGGAAATCGGACATATCCTCATCCGGCGCCATCGCCTGCACGGCGAATTTCCGGGCGTTTGCCCGTTCCATGGCGACTGTCTGGAAGGGCTGGCATCTGGCCCCGCCGTCTTGGCTGCGTGGGGTTCACCCGCCACCGAATTTGGCGACGATCATCCGTTCTGGACGATCCAGGTGGATTATCTCGCCCAGTTGTGCATGACACTGTTGCTTTCCACCATGCCTCAGCGGATCATCCTGGGCGGCGGAGTGATGAAGCAGGAACGGCTGTTCCCGGCAGTGCGGGCGCGCACGGCTGAACTGCTCAACGGATATGTCGCCGGTATCGAGAACGCAAGATCCCTGGACGATGTCATCGTCCCGCCGTTGTGCATCGATCCGCCCGGCGTTGTCGGGGCGTTGCTTCTGGCCGAAGCCGCGCTCACTGCGCCTTCGATTTCCTGACGCGCATCTGCTGCGGCAGGCCGCCGCTGGATGCTGTCCCGTAAAAGGATTTTCCCCGGCGGGCTCTCGCCTTGGCGAAAGCCCGCCGGGGAAAGGATCAGAAGTTGACGGTAGCTCCGACCGCGATCTGACGGCCCAGCGAGTCATAACGTGCCGAAAGCGTGTTGCTGCGCGAAAGGCCGTAGCCATAGGAGTTCGGCAGCAGCGGCGGACGCTTGTCGAGGATATTGTTCGCGGAAATACGGAACGAATAGGCCGCATCGACGCGGAACGTCAGCGCCAGGTCGAAGTAGTTCTGCGCGCCGATGCGGTAGAACGTCTCGCGCTCGGTGCTGGCATTGCCGCCCAGCGCCGGATCGTTCGAGTTGCTGACATTGGTCAGCGGGCCGACATAGCGCCAGTTGAACGAGGCATTGAAGAAGCGATCCTCGGTCGTGTAGGTGGCGCGAAGGCTATGCGTCCACTTGGGGATCAGCTGACCGCAAGTGCCGCCGTAGTACCCAGCACAGTTGTATTTCGGCAGGATCGGTGAATCCTGACCGCCGGCCAACGTCGTCAGCGAGCCGGCGAAGTCCAGCGCCAGCGTGCCGTACTTGCCGAGACCCGTCGAATACTGGCCCTGGAAGTCCCAGCCATGCGACTTGCTCTTGTAGTAGTTGGTCGTGCCGCCGCGAATGTAGCCGCTGGTCGGGTTGGTGCTGGGGTTGCTGGACAGCGTGCCGTCGGCATTGCGCACGAACATCGAGCAGAAGAACTCGCTGCCGGTCTGGAGGCAGCCGTTCGAGAAGTAGTCGTAGTCGTTGTAGCCTATCGAATCGTCGAGATCGATCAGGAAGCGATCCACCGAGACGACGAGGCCGGGCACGAATGACGGCTTGAGCACGACGCCGAAGGTCTTGGTGTAAGCCGTTTCCGGGTTGACCGTATAACCGCCGCGGCGAACGGTGCAGCCCACGTCAGTGGGGCAGACCAGGGTCGGGCTGCCGTAAAGGCTGTCGGCCAGGCCGGTTGCGGCGCAGACTTCACGCGAGGCGGCGGGAGCACCGTAGACGGGAATCTGCTGGCCGTTGGCACCGGTCGTGTAGGTGACGCTAGGCGCGCAGATGTCGTTGTAGGCCACGTTGATGCGATCGTAGCTGATGTTGGAGCCTTGGTATGCCTCCACCACGGTCGGCGCGCGCTGGGCCTTGTTGATCGAGCCGCGGAAGGTGATGTCCGCAATCGGCGCCCAGATCGCCTCGGCCTTCCAGGTCGAGAAAGTATCCGGGTTGGAACTGTACTTCGACATTCGGAACGCGCCGTTGAACTGAAGCAGGTCGGCGAAGGGCTGGTGTTCCATGATCGGAACCTGAACTTCGACGTTGCCTTCCCAGACATGCTGCGAAAGGTTGCTGTCCGAACCGCCCATATACTTGCGCCAGACGTCGTCGGCGTAGCTCTTCAGCTTGTCTTCGCGGAACTCGGCGCCGATGGCGATCGCCACGCCCTGGTCCGCCCATGGCGACTGGATGCCGTAAGTGCCGAGGTCGCCCTGAACGGTGGCGACCGCGTTGTAGAGGGTGTTGATCGTGCTGCTGGTGCCGAAACCGGTTTCAGTCAGGTAGTCGAACAGCGCCTGGTTGTTGGTGGACGGATTCGCACTGAACGCATCGAAGGGCAAGCAGCCGTCAGCCGTTCCGGAGGCGCACTGGAGTTGCCCGTTGACGTTCACGACGTTGAGCGCGTTGTTGACGCGGTCGTAGTCGGGCCGGCCCCAGGTCATGTCCATGCGGTTGCGGGCGTAGACGCCGCCGACGTCATAGCTCCACCCTTGCGCAAACTGGCCGCGCAGGCCAGCGGTCGCGCGCAGGCCCTTGTTGAGGTAGACGTCCTCGATCTGGTTGGCGTTATTGAAGCGGGAACGCAGCTCGATCGGAACGAGATCGCTGGTGCCTGCCGCGCTGCCGCAGATGGTCTGGGCCTGCGACGCCGACAGCAGCGGATTGTTGCAATTGACGTAGTAAGGGGTGTTGCCGTCGCCGTAGGCGGTGGAGCTGAGCACGCGCGCCGGATAGGGATTGGTCGAGCGGTCGCGGAACCACATGACGCTGCCGTAGAGTTCGGCGGCGTCGGAAAGTTCGAACGAGGTGAAGCCACCTGCGTTCCAGCGCTTGTTCGCGCGCTGGAAGGAATAGCCGTCGTAGGGATTGGCGGCTACGGCGTCGCTGAAGGGAACGAGGGTGCGCGAACCGTCCGGGTTGTTGACGTACTGCTCGCCGCTGGACGCACCGGTGCGGGGCGAGACGTAGCCGTAAGGCGTGTAGGTCGAGGTCGTGCAGGTGAGGGGGCCGTCCTTGACCGTTTCGGTCAGCTGGCAACCGGCCGTCTCACGCGAGGAGAACGGCACCAGCGCCGCTTCGCGATA
Organism: Novosphingobium sp. ZW T3_23; assembly: GCF_044987305.1. Taxonomy (NCBI): domain Bacteria; kingdom Pseudomonadati; phylum Pseudomonadota; class Alphaproteobacteria; order Sphingomonadales; family Sphingomonadaceae; genus Novosphingobium; species Novosphingobium sp. ZW T3_23. The sequence goes on along the minus strand of NZ_JBJDRF010000017.1, from coordinate 60,917 downwards.
GTTGACGTAGCCGCTGATGTGAAAGCGTCCGTCGAACAGCTTCTTGCCGACCGTCAGCGAGATATCGGAGCGACCGCCGTCGATTGCGGTGCCGCGCGCGGGCTGGTCGAAGCCGTACTGGCTGGCGACGTCCGAGATCAGCGTGCGCTTGTTCTTGTGCAGGTAGAAGTTGTAGTTGCCGTTGAGCTGGATGCCTTCGAAATCGTCATCCATGACGAAATTGACGACGCCGGCGACTGCATCCGAACCGTAGACGGCGGAAGCACCGCCGGTCAGCACGTCGACGCGCTTGATCAGCGAGGTCGGGATCATGTTGGCGTCGACGCCGTTCATGGTGCCCACGCGCTTGCCGTCGATCAGGGTCAGCGTGCGTTCGAAACCGAGGTTGCGCAGCTTGATGCGCTGGCGGCCGTCGGAATCCGAATAGTTCTGCTGGCTGTCCGGCGCGATCTGCGGAATGCGGTTGAGCACTTCCTCGATATTGACGGCGGCCTGGGCGCGGATCGCGTCGTTGGTGACCGAGGTGATCGGCGCGGCGGCCGTGGAGTTCGGGCGATTGATGCGCGAACCCGTCACGACGATCGAGCCTCCCGAACCGCCGGCGCCTGCTTCGGCTTCACCCGGCGTCTGGTCCTGCGCCAGTGCCGGTGTGGCGAGACCGCTGATGCAGGTCGTGGCCAACAGTATCCTGGTTATCTTCCTCATCCGAGAACCCCTTTTCTTCCCTGAAGATGCCGGCCCGAAATTCTTCGAGCCGCGTGTTTAGGTTGCCTTCATCCCTTGCCGATCGTTGCCGGCATGTCCTTCTGCGTAATGACTTGTATCCGGCGCCCCGTCAGGCGCGGCGGAGGCTTTGCGATGGGTGCACCTGGGTGTGCCCGCTCTCGTCGGTAACCGCGTATGTGAAGCCGGGCTGGATCGCGAAAGCGCCGACCTGGCCGTCCTTGTCGATCGCCAGGAAAGCGACCTGGGCGTCCTTGACTGCCTCTCCGCGCAGCCCGACGATGTGCTCGACCGCTTCGCGGCAGGCGGCCATGGCCGAGAGCCCCATGCGCATCGAGCCGATCACGCGGGCAGCGCCGGCGATGCGGGTCACTTCCTCGCCTACCCCGGTGGCCGTCGCCGCGCCGACGCCGGGTTCGACCAGTAGCCCGCAGCCCGCCTGCGGTGAATCGCCCACCCGGCCGCGCAGCTTGAAAGCCATGCCGGAGGTCGTGCAGGCGCCTGCAAGGCGTCCCTCCGGGCTCCGCGCGAGGATACCAATCGTGTCATGGTCTAATGCGGAACCGCGTTGGTTTTCGATATTGGCGACCGGCTTGTACTCGGCCTTCTTCAGCCATTCCTTCCAGGCTGCTTCGGCTTCCGGAGTCAGCAGGTTTTGCGTTGTGAAGCCTTGTTCGCGGGCGAACTGTGCTGCGCCGTCGCCGACCAGCATTGTATGCGGGGTCCGCTCCATGATCCGCCGCGCAACCGAGATCGCATGGACATAGCCTTCGAGCGCCGCCACCGCGCCGGCATGGCCGCGATCGTCCATGATGATCGCGTCCAGCGTGACGTGGCCGTCCCGGTCCGGATAGCCCCCCATGCCCACGGAGTGGTTCGAAAGGTCCTTCTCCGGCACCTGCGCGCCGGCCTCGACAGCATCGATCAGTGTGCCTCCGGCTTTCAAGCGGCTATAAGCTGCGGCATTGGCGGCTGTTCCAAAGTCCCATGTCGAGACGATGAGCGCGGCAGTGCCCGTGCTTTTTGCAGCGGCAGGCGCAGCGCGTGCCGTACCCGCAGCGGCCGCACCGGCCAAGGCAAATCCCAAGGTATCGCGGCGCGAAATTCCCATGCCCATTAGTCCCAAGCCCGTGCGATCGCTGGGCGCGTGCCGATTGAAAGCGGCTTTCGTCCCAGAGATTCTCTGCAACAAAGCTGTCACAGGTCTTAAATAAGTTCAAACCCAAAAATCAAATTGGCATTACATTTTTGCGATTGACCCTAAAACGTGTATCAAATTGGTATCGTTTGATCGTCTATCGAGGCGCGTGGCCGAGTGAGCCCGAGGAAGGGCCTGCGCACTGCAAAGGGCTCGGATCCCCGATGCCTGGCCTCAGTCCTGGCGCGGCGGCCGGTCGTGCGGATCGCGCCCGAACGAGGGTTCAGGCACGTTCTGCATGTGGAAGGTCAGTTTACCGCCCTTCATGAGTTCCTCGTGGCTGATCCAGCAGCGGGTATGCGCCTTTCCGTTCCACTGGACGCGGCCGTAATAGGGACGGTCCGAGCGGTTGCCCGGCGCGCTCACGATCAGTTCGCGTCCATTGCCGAGTTTCACGCGCGCTTCTTCGAACAGCGGACTGCCGAGGATGTAGATGCCGCTGACCGGATCGACCGGATAGAAGCCGAGCGCCGAAAGCACGTACCAGGCGCTCATCTGCCCGCAATCGTCGTTGCCGATCACGCCGTTCGGCCTGGCGCGATACATCAGGGCGAGCAGGCGGCGAACCATGGCTTGCGTCTTCCAGTGCGCGCCGGTCCAGGCGTAGAGATAGGCCACGTGGTGAGATGGTTCGTTGCCGTGCGCGTACTGGCCCACCATGCCGCTGATATCCGGCGGCGCGTTCTTCGGCAGCGTTGAGGGTGCATTGAACAATGCGTCGAGCTTGGCCTCGAGTCCGGCGGGGCCGCCCAGTGCCTCGGCCAGCCCGTGGACGTCATGCTGGTTGAGGAAGGTCGCCTGCCAGCCGTTGCTCTCGGTAAAGTCGCGCCACTTGTCCGAATGGCCCAGCTCGACGGGGTCGTAGGGCTCGGTCCAGGCGCCGTTGTCGAGGCGCGGCCGGGCGAAGCCGGTCCCTGTGTCGAACACGTTCTTCCAGTTGCCCGAACGGGCCTTCAGCCGCGCGGCGTCGTTCAAGGCACCTGCCGCCGTGGCGATCCGGGCGGCGGCATAGTCGTCATAGGCATATTCCAGCGTCCGGCTGACGCTCTCGAACACCTTGTCGGCGGGGACATAGCCCTTGGCATCGTATTCCGGGATCCCGCGCGAATTGTCGAGCACGGGCATAGTGAAATCGAACGAGCGGCGGCGGATATTGGGCCAGGCCGCGGCGTAGTCGCCGGGAATGCCCTTGGCCATGGCCTCGGCCAGGACGGGCACGGAATGCCAGCCCATCATGCAGCCGGTCTCCACGCCCTGGAGCGGCCAGACCGGCGGGCCATAGGGGCTCTGCCGGGTCTGGCGGATGAGATCGGCAACGAACTCTTCGACCCGTGCCGGCCGGATCAGCGTCTGCAACGGGTGGAAGGCCCGGTAGGTATCCCAGAGCGAGTAGGCGCTATAGGCTCTCTGGCCCGGGGGAAGCTGGTGCACCTTGCGGTCGAGGCCCATGGTGCGGCCATCGACGTCTGAGAACAGCGTGGGTCCGATCGCGGCATGATAGAGCGCCGTCGCCATGATCGTGCGCTGTTCGAGGCTGCCGCCGGTCACCGAGACATGTGACAGTTCGTCAGCCCATGCGCGGGAGGCGGCCCGACGATAGTTGTCGAAGTCGAAGTGCGTCGCCTCCGCCGCGAGGTTGGCGCGGGCTCCCGCAACGTCCACGGCCGAGACGGCTGTGCGCACGACGATGGGCGCGGTTCCGGCATCGTCGAAGTGGATCGCCGCCTTCACGCGTCGGCCCTTGACCTGACTGCTGGCGGGAGCTTGCGCGGCGTCATTGTCGCCGAAGAATTCCACCCGGCTGGGTGGACGCGAGAACTGCATTGCAAAATAGATGTGCCGGCCCTTGGCCCAACGGAACACGCGCCGCTGGCCGGTGAGCGTGCCGTCCGCGTCCAGCGTCAGCTCAGCGTCGTCGATCAGGGGATGCTTGTCCGAGGAGTCGCGTACGAGATGCGACAGATCGATCAGCAGGTGGCCATGACCTGCCGGGTAGGCATGCCGCTGGATGCCGGTGCGCAGTGTCGTGGTAAGTTCGCTGACGACGCCGTTCTCGAGCTGCACTCGATAGAAGCCGGGTTCGGCCGCTTCGTCGCTGTAGCGCAGGCGATAGCCTTCGTCCGGGCGGTCGAGCGGCCCGGGCTGAAGGCGCACTTCTCCCCGGCAAGGCACGACGAGCACGTCCAGCATGTCGCCGATGCCGGTGCCGGAAAGGTGCGTGTGCGAAAAGCCGAGCAGCGACGGATCGCCGTGGTGGTAGCCCGAGCAGGTGTCCCAGCGCGCGGTGTCGGTATCGGGGCTGAGCTGGACCATGCCGAACGGCAGGGTGGCGCCGGGGAACGTGTGGCCGTCGCCGCCGGTGCCGATAAAGGGATCGGCCTTCGCGACGGCTTCGCTGGCAAGCGCCCGTGACGTTCCGGCCGGCAGTGCGGCGGCCAGCAAGGCGAGACGGCAGGAGCCGGACATCAGGCGGCGACGGCTGAAGGCGGTCATTTGTGGCATCCCCTGCTTACTGGCCCTGCTATATATGGCGCTGTTCTTGAATAAAGGACGACGCCTGTCCTCCGGGTCAGGACCCGGGGACAGGCGTCGGCCCGTGTGCATGCAGATCATAGGAGGAGGAGAGGGACCTGCACGCTTTTCACGGGACTTAGAAGCTGGACCGAGCGGTGGCGCTCAAGGCGCGCGACGAGCGGCGCCCTGTAACAATTCCAATGCCATTCCAATTTCACGGTTTAATGTCACCAAAATAGGTCCGCATGTCCATCGCATAATTTTTCCTCTTGGAAGGACGCGTTACGGCATCTAAAAATATCATATGTTTTCAGTATCTTGTATCCTTCGCGGTCAGTTCGGCCTTTCAAGTCGATCGCAAGGTCGGTTGGCATAAGGGGCCAAAGTATGCCCAATTCACGGTCTACGAATCGTATCCCGGTCTTCAACGGCCTCTCGAAAGGAAGGCTCGATGCTCGAAGTTTGTGTTGAAGATGCTGTCGGTCTGGCTGCCGCTGTCGCGGGTGGCGGCGATCGCATTGAGCTTTGCAGCGCACTGGCGCTGGGTGGGTTGACGCCTTCGCGGGCCTTGGTTCGCCTTGCCGCCGCAGCCCCGATACCCGTGCACATGCTCTGCCGCCCTCGCGAAGGGGACTTCGATTATGCGGAGCCGGAAGTCGCTCAGGTTCGGGACGATATCGAACTGGCTGCCGAAGCCGGTCTCGCTGGCATCGTCATTGGAGCCGGGAGCGCGCGGGGGCTTGACCATGGAGTCCTGGCGGATTGGCTCGATCATGCGCGACGCGTCGGCAGCGCGCGCGGTAGGCGCCTGTCGGTAACCTTGCATAGGGTTTTCGATCTGCTCGACGATATGGAGAGCGGGCTGGAGCAGGCCGTCGCGATGGGCTTCGACCGTATCCTGACCTCAGGCGGCGCGATCCGCGCACCTGAAGGCGTAGCCATGCTCGCACATCTTCACGAACGCGCTGCGGGCCGTATCGTCATTCTCGCGGGATCGGGCGTATCCGCAGAGGCAGTTCCCTTGCTGCGCTCCACCGGCATCGCGGAGTTCCACGCTTCGTGCCGCGTTGCTGGCGACACGCCGGATTCGAGCGAAAACGCCAGGCTGGAGGAACTGGGGTTCCAAAAAGGCGCGCGGCTGGTGACGGACGCGGCGGAAGTGGCGCGTCTCAAGGCTGCCATAGCGCACATCTGAGGTGGACAGGATCGGCTTTCGGTCGAAAACGTGCAGCCTGGCATGGCGGCAAGGCCGTGCTTCCGTTCGAAAGCGATTGCGTATTGCCTGAACTTGGAAGATACCAATATAGAACTTATGTGAATATTGGTAAGGCTTCGTTCCTCCTGGCGACTTCCGCCGACTGGCACGATGCACAGGAGATTTTGCCGCAATGCAGTCCGAAACCGCTGGTTCCCAGCCAACCCCGACACAGTCCTCGCTCATGGATCGTGAGGCTGCCGAGGCTGGGCAGGCGGTGCGCCGCTTCCTGACGAACAACCGCGAAACTCTCGCGCGCTTGGCGCAGGAATTGCGCGATGAGCCGCCTTGCGTCGTGGTCACTTGCGCGCGCGGATCGTCGGACAATGCGGCAACTTACGCCAAGTACCTGATCGAGACCCTCGTAGGCGTCCCGGTATCGTCGTCCGCGCTCAGCGTGTCATCGGTGTTCGGTGCCGAGATGCAGCCCGGCCGCGTGCTCGTGCTGGCGATTTCGCAAAGTGGACGCAGTCCGGACCTGCTGGCGGCGGTCGAGGCACATCGCCGCGCGGGAGCCCGCGTCATTGCACTGGTCAACGACGAAACCGCGCCGCTCGCCGATCTGGCGCATTGGGTTCTGCCGCTCCATGCCGGCCCCGAGAAATCGGTGGCGGCAACCAAGTCCTTCATCGCTTCGCTGGCCGGGGTCGCTGCCCTGGTGGCCCACTGGGCCGAGGATGCCGCGTTCGATCTTGCCCTGGAAGGCTTGCCCGACGCGCTGGAAGCCGCTTCGAAGATCGCGCCGTTCGATCTCGTCGGCCAGCTTGCCGATGCGAACAACCTTTTCGTGATCGCCCGTGGATACGGTTTCGCGGTTGCGCAGGAGGGCGCGCTGAAGCTCAAGGAAACTTGCGGGCTCCACGCCGAGGCCTATAGCGCCGCCGAAGTGCGTCACGGCCCGATGACGATCATCAACGAGGGCTTCCCTATCGTCGCTTTCGCGACTTCGGATGCCAGCGGCGATAGCGTGCGCGGGGCTGCCGCCGAGTTCGCGGGACGCGGCGCCGACGTGGCGGTTCTCGATGCCCTTCAGCCGTTCGGCGAGGCGACGCTGGCCATCCTCGCCGGTCACGCAGCGCTGGAGCCGCTGCTGATGATCCAGGCGTTCTATCCGCAAGTGAATACCCTTTCGCTTGCGCGCGGCTTCGACCCGGACAATCCAGCGCACTTGCGCAAGGTAACCGAGACTCTCTGATGAAAATCGCCTTCGTCAACGGCGACGTCTACCTCAACCGCGAATGGTCTCGCGATGCCGTGGTGAGCGTGGAGCAAGGCCGTATCGTCCAGGCGCATGCAGGCGTTTCAGGGCGCGGAGCCGAGGCCGACGAGGTCGTCGATCTTGAAGGCGGGTTGCTGGTTCCGGGCTTCATAGACGTCCAGGTGAACGGCGGCGGCGGCGTTTTGCTCAATGACGCGCCGACCCGGCAAGGGATCGCCACGATCGCTTCCGCCCATGCGCGTTTCGGCACGACGGCCCTGTTGCCCACCCTCATAAGCGCCACGCCGGAAGTGATCGCGCGCGGGCTTGACGCTACGGACGAGGCGATTGCCATGGGCGTGCCCGGTTGCATCGGCATCCACGTGGAAGGCCCGGTGCTCAACGCCAAGCGGCGCGGGATCCACTCCGAAAGCCATTTGCGCAAGCTGGACGACGAGATGGTCGACCTGCTCGTACGACCTCGTGCAGGCAAGGTGCTCTTCACGATCGCGCCCGAGTATCTCCATGCCGATCAGGCGAAGGCGCTGATCGATGCCGGGGTCGTGCTGGCGATGGGCCACTCCGATGCCGACTACGAGACCGCGCGCGCCGCTTTCGACATGGGCGTGACCGGCGTGACCCACTTGTTCAACGCGATGTCGGGGTTGCATCATCGCAACCCCGGCATGGTCGGCGCGGCGCTGGAGAACCGGTCCGCCTGGTGCGGACTTATCGTCGACGGCTATCACGTCCATCCCGCCGCCATGCGTGTCGCGATGGCGAGCCGTCCACTCGATCGGTTCGTGCTGGTGACCGACGCCATGTCCTGCGTAGGCTCGGACCAGACCAGTTTCGAGCTCGATGGCCGCGAGATCATCGTTGCGGACGGGCGATGCGTAGGCGCGGACGGGACGTTGGCAGGCGCTTCGCTCGACATGGCCGCCGCCGTGCGCAATGCCGTGGAGATGACGGGGCTGTCGGTGGCACAGGCGGTCGACATGGCCAGTGTGCAGCCCGCCGAATTTTTGGGCCTCGCTTCGGAAAGAGGCGTGATCGCCCTCGGCCGCAGCGCGGATTTCGTCAGGCTCGACCGCGCGATGGCGCCGCAGGCGACCTGGATCGCCGGCGAACGGGTATTCTGATGCCGATTTCCGGAGACAAGCCAATCCTATGACTGCCTCCATTTCTTCTTCCATGGCTGCCGAACGAACCATGACGACCACGGAGCCTGCCATCGTCATCGAGGCGCCGCTGGAGGGTTGGCTGGCGCCGCTGACCGAGATTCCCGATCCGGTCTTCGCGGGCGGAATGCTGGGCGACGGCGTGGCGATCGATCCGACCGGCTCGGTTCTTCATGCGCCTTGCGCCGGCACCGTAGCTTCTCTCGCCGCTACCGGCCACGCCGTGACCTTGCGTCTCGAAGGCGGGGCCGAGCTGCTGGTGCATCTGGGTGTCGATACCGTGGCGATGGGCGGTCGCGGCTTTACGCCCCTTGTGACGCAGGGGCAGCATGTGGCGGCGGGCGACCCGCTGGTGCGCTTCGATCTCGACGCCGTGGTCACGAGCGCGGCCAGCGCGATGACCCCTGTGCTCTTGCTGGCCAATGAGGCATGGACGCTGGAATCCAGCCGTGAGCCAGGTCCGATCAAGGTCGGCGACAGGCTGATGACTCTGCGCCGCCTGAACCCGGACGATACCTCTTCAGCCGAAGGACCGGCATCGCCGGAAGAGGAACGGGTGCGCGAAATGGCGGTGCCGCTGCGTCACGGCATTCATGCCCGTCCGGCCGCGCGTTTGCGGCAGGTCGCGACCTCGTTCGATGCCGTGGTGCGGATGGAGATTTCTGGCAAGTCCGCCAGCCTGCGCAGCCCCGTCGGCGTCTTGGCGTTGGGCATCAGGCACGGCGACCGTATCTCGCTCCATGCCCGTGGGACCGAGGCCGATGAAGCGCTCGATGCGCTTGAGGCTCTGATCGCGAGCGGCATGGGTGAACTGGCACATGGGGACGAGCAGGTCGTCTCTCCGCCGGGACGCCCGGCGGTCGCCGCGCCCGTGCAGCGGCGGATTACGGAACTTGGCGCGGATGGAAATCTGCCCGGTGTCGTTGCCGCGCCGGGCGTGGCGGTGGGCCGGGCCGTCCATTATCGGCTCGTCCAGGTGGAGGTGGCCGAAGGATCGGGCGATCCCGCCGTCGAGCGCGCTTTGCTGGATGGGACGCTGGTTCGGCTTCACGCGAAGATTGCGCAGGAAAGCGAAGGCGCACCGGCCCATGCGGCCTCGATACTCGCGGCCCATGCGGTAATGCTGGAGGACGAAGACCTGCTGGCGGCCGCGCATGAGGCTATCGTGAAAGGCGAGAGCGCTGGCGCGGCCTGGCGGCTGGCCATCGGCACGCAAGTCGATCTCCTGCTGCGTTCGGGCGATTCCCGCCTTGTCGAGCGCGTGGACGACATGCGCGATCTCGAACGTCAGGTGCTGGCTGCGCTGATCGGCAGCGATGCCGCCAGCTTCGCGCTGCCGGAATGCGCCGTGCTCGTGGCGGAGGATCTGCTGCCGTCGCAGTTGATGGGGCTGGATCCGGACCGGCTAGCCGCGATCTGTCTCGTAAACGGCGGGCCGACGTCACACGTTGCGATCCTTGCCGCCGGGCTCGGCGTGCCGATGCTGGTAGCGATGGGAACCGCGCTTGACGGCATCGCCGAAGGTACGGTTCTCGTCGTCGATGCCGCCGCCGCTCGCCTGGAAACCGGCGCTTCGCAAGAGCGGATCGACGGCGTTCGCGAACAGCTTGCCATGCAGGCCGCCCGCCGCGCCGCCGCGCTGGAAGCCAGGGGACCGTGCCAGACGGCCGACGGCACGCGGATCGAGGTCTTCGCCAACCTCGGATCGCTGGCTGACGCGCAGCAGGCCATGGCCAACGGCGCGGAAGGCTCCGGGCTATTGCGCAGCGAGTTCCTCTTCGTGGAGCGCGCCCAGGCGCCGAGTGCCGCCGAGCAGCTGGAAACCTATCAGGCCATTGCCGATGTGCTGGAAGGTCGCCCGCTGATCGTGCGCCTGCTCGACATCGGCGGTGACAAGCCCGCGCCGTTTCTGCCGATGGCCCCTGAAGAAAATCCGGCGTTGGGTCTGCGCGGCATCCGCGTCGGGCTGGCCTATCCCGAATTGCTGGAAGCCCAGGTCGAGGCCGTCCTCGGCGTGCGGCCTGTGGGGCAGTGCCGGATCATGGTGCCGATGGTCGCCAGTCTGTCCGAATTGCGCGCGGTGCGGGCGGTGGTGAATAAGGTGGCGACGCGGCTGGGCCTGATCGAGCCGGTGTCGCTCGGCATCATGGTCGAGACACCCGCTGCCGCCGCGACGGCGGACATCCTGGCGCGGGAGGCCGATTTTCTCTCGGTCGGGACCAACGATCTCACCCAATATGCCCTCGCCATGGACCGGGGCAATTCGGCGGTGGCTTCGGCCATCGACGGGCTTCACCCGGCAGTGCTGCGCCTGATCGCGCTGACCTGCGAGGGCGGCGCGCGGCATGGGCGCTGGACCGGGGTCTGCGGCTCACTGGCCTCCGACCCGCTGGCGGTGCCGTTGCTGCTCGGCCTCGGCGTGGCGGAGCTTTCCGCGACGCCCGCGCAGGTGCCGGACATCAAGGCGCTGGTCACAGGCCTGAACATCGAAAAGTGCCGCGCACTGGCCGCGCAGGCGCTGGAATGCACATCGGCGGCGGAAGTACGCGCGCTGGCACGGGAATTTCTGATGGAGCAGGGGGCATGAGGCGGGTTCTCGAAACACTGCAGCCGCTGGGCCGTGCGCTCATGCTGCCGATCGCGGTGCTGCCGGTGGCGGGGCTGCTGCTGCGGCTCGGCCAGCCCGACCTGCTCGACATCGCCCTGCTGAGCGCGGCGGGCGATGCACTGTTCTCGCACCTCGGGCTGCTGTTTTCGATCGGCGTCGCCACCGGCTATGCGCGGGACGGCAACGGGGCCGCCTGTCTTGCGGGCATCGTCTGCTTCCTTGTTGCCACCGAGGGCGCCAAAGTGCTGATGCCGGTGCCGCCGGGTATCGACCCAGCACTGGCGAAAGACGCCTTCACGGCGGCGGTAGCGGCGGCCAAGAGCCAGGCGATCGGGCGGCTGGACGTGCCGATCGGCATCGTCTCGGGGCTTGTCGGCGGCCTCTTCTACAACCGCTTTTCGGCCATGAAGCTGCCGGAATACCTCGCCTTCTTCGGCGGCCGCCGGTTCGTGCCGATCGTTTCCGGGCTGGCCGGACTGGTCATCGCTTGCGTGATCGGCCTGGGTTTCCAGCCGATCGTCACCGGCATCGACGGCGTGAGCCATGGCATTACCGGGCTGGGCGGCTTCGGCCTGTTCCTGTTCGGCCTCATCAACCGGCTGCTGCTGGTGACCGGCCTGCATCACGTCTTCAACAACCTGTTCTGGTTCGTCTTCGGCGATTACGGGGGCGCACATGGGGACATCCGTCGCTTCTTCGCCGGCGACCCCACCGCGGGAAGCTTCATGACCGGCTTCTTCCCGGTCATGATGTTTGGCCTGCCCGCCGCCTGCTTCGCGATGTACCGCGCGGCGCGGCCGGAGCGGCGCAAGGCGGTGGGCGGCATGTTCTTCAGCCTCGCGCTGACTTCGCTGCTGACCGGCGTTACCGAGCCGATCGAGTTCAGCTTCATGTTCCTGGCGCCGGCGCTCTACGCGATCCATGCGGTGCTGACCGGCGCGGCGATGTGGTTGACCGATGCCCTGGGAATGCATCTCGGCTTCGGCTTCTCGGCGGGCCTGTTCGATTATGTGCTGAACTTCGGCACGGCGACGCGCCCGCTGCTGCTGCTGCCGGTGGGCCTGGTCTACTTCGCGGTCTACTATGCGGTCTTCGCTTTCGTGATCCGCAAGCTGGACCTCAAGACTCCCGGACGAGAGGCGGACGATGCCATCGCTTCCTCTTCCTCTTCCTCTTCCTCTTCCTCTGTCCTTGCGCAGTCCGGAGGGGTGGCGGAAGAGACGCGCGGGCACGCCTATCTCGCGGCTCTGGGCGGCGGGGGCAATCTTATTGAAGTCTCCGCCTGCACCACGCGCCTGCGCCTCATCATCGTCGATCATGGCGCGGTGAACGAGGCACGGCTCAAGGCGCTCGGCGCGCGGGGCGTCGTGCGCCCTTCGGACAAGGCGCTACAGGTGATCCTTGGGCCGGTGGCGGATATCGTGTCGATGGAAATCCGCGAGGCCATCGCGGCAGGACCGGCGACGACCGTTTCGCACGCCGCTCCTGTCCCGGCTACCGTGAAGAGCGCGGCGCAAGTGCAGCTTCCGGCAAGCCTCGTTCAGGCGCTTGGCGGTGAAGAGAACGTGCGCGGCGCAATGCGCTATGGCAACCGTCTCCGGGTCGAACTCGCGGATACGGCCGTCCTCGACGAAGGGACGCTCTTGGCCACCGGCGTACGGGCACTGGGCGCAACCGAAGGCGGAGCGGTCCATCTGCTGTTTGCCGCTGCCGATCTCGACAGGATCGCCGCCTGACCCGTTCGATCGGCCACCCCCGCCCCATCGTTGAGCGGGCGGGGGTGGCGCGATTGGATCAACTCGAAACGTAGACCCTGCCGGTCAGCCCGCTCGGCTTGCCCTCCGCGGCCTGAACCAGGACGACAAGCGTCCGCGTGCCGCTGCCTGCAGGGATACTGACGGCCAGAGCGCCCGGCGCCGTTTCGGTCTTCCGGGCGATGAGCTTGCCGTCGAGCCATACTTCCGCCGCGCCGGTGATCTCGGCAAAGTGCAGCGTTCCGCCAGCTGCGGCGATCTTCTTCCATGGCGTGAACCGGGTGCGATAGCTACGCCAGCCACCGGTTCCCGCCGGAACTGCCGCGCCGGAGCGCACAAAGTCCCAGGAGTTGTTGTCGCCGTCGACGGGAGCGAAGGCCGGATCCGGTTTCTGCGCGAACGAGGCCGAGCGGCGCCATTCACTGATCGGCATTTCCGCCGATACGGCCGGAACCTGCGCACGCGGTTCGCGTGGTGCGCGGGCGACGGCAAGGCGCGCGGGGCGCAGGCCCGGAGCACTTGCTTCCAGGGTCAGGCGTCGGCCGCTGGCATCGCCTTCGACGATGACTTGCGCGAGGCCGTTGAACAAGGCGCGCTTGCTTCCCTTTTCGCTCGCATGGTCGTTCGGATTACCGTTGCCGAGGCCGATTATCCGCCCGCCTGCAATCGCGAACTCCACCGGCAGATTCGCGGTGGGCACATGGCGGCCGCGCGGATCCACGCAGTCCACGGTGATCGCCTGTACGTCCTCGCCGTCGCTGGCGAGCGCCTCGCGCGCGGGCGTCAGACGCAGCGAGACCGGCGCGCCGACGGTTTCGTGAACGGCGCTGGCCACGACTTTGCCGTCCCGCAGCGCGAGGGCTTCGATCCGGCCCGGGCGATAGGGCACCTGGAAGGTGTGGCCCATGATCCGGTCGGCGGCGGGCACGCGCTCGATCACTTCGCCGTTCAGGCGCAGCTCGATGGCATCGGCGTTGGTGATCGCGAAGACTTCCAGCGTCTGGCCCTCACGTCCCGGCCAGCTCCAGTGCGGCGCAAGCCAGATCACCGGCGCATCGTCGCGCCAGTGCGCGGAATGGATGCCGAAGGCGGTCTTGGGGAAGCCGCAAAGGTCCATGATGCCGAAGAAGCTGCTGGTCGAGGGCCAGGCATAGGGCGTCGGCTCGCCGTGATAGTCGAAGCCGGTCCAGACGAAGCCGCCGGCCACGAAGGGGCGCTCGGCTATCATCTTCCAGGTATCGCGGTGGGTGGCACCCCAGGATGCCGCTTCCTTGTCGAACGAGGTTATGACCTGCCGGTCCGGAACGGATTCGAAGGCGCCGCGGGTCTCGTAAGCGCTGGTGTCTTCCGAACTGGTGATCGGCTTGTCCGGATGGAGGGCGTGGAACTTGTCGTAGTCGGCCTGGTAGTAGTTGAAGCCCATGACATCGACGACGCTGGAGACGTTTTCCGGGTTGTAGAACGAACCGTTCATCGCCGCCGTTACCGGACGCTGCGCATCGAGCCGGCGTACGGCCTTGCGCATGCGGCGGACCATTTCGACGCCCGCATGGGTGCCCTGCATCGGTTCCTCGTTGAAGACCGACCAGAGTATGATCGAGGGATGGTTGCGGTCTCGCCGCACCATCCATTCAAGCTGCGCCAGATAGTCCGGCGCGGGGTTGAACAGGCGGTTTTCGCCCATGACCAGGAAGCCCAGCCGGTCGCACCAGTCCAGTACCTCCTTGGCCGGGGCATTGTGCGACATGCGAATGGCGTTGCAGCCCATCGCCTTCAGGCGTTGCAGACGCCAGAGCGCCAGCGCATCGGGGATCGCGGTGCCGACACCGGTGTGGTCCTGGTGGATGCACACGCCCTTGAGCTTGGTCTCCACTCCGTTGAGGATCATGCCGCGCGCGGGATCGAAGCTTACGGTGCGGAAGCCGATGAACTGGCGCCGCGTATCGACCACTTTGCCGTCGTGCAGCAGGTCAACCTCGACGCTGTAGAGCACCGGGGTGTCGGGCGACCACAGCTTGACCGCGCCGGGGTTCAATTCCGCCGTGAACTTGCCCTGTTCGAGCGGTGCGACCGCCACGCTGCCAGCAGTGCGGTGGATTTCGCGGCCTTCGGGGTCGAGCAGGCGGGCGGCGATCTCGGCCTGTCCCGTGTCCTCGCCGACGTTCGAGAGGCTGACTTCCACGGGCACGCGCCAGGTGCCGTCGTCCCGATGGACCGGGTCGCAGTAGATGCCGTCCGTTTCGATCGACAGGGCAGGGCGGCTGACCAGCCATGCGTGGCGATAGAGCCCCGCGCCTTCGTACCACCAGCCCTCGCGCGCGGTGGCGTCGACGCGGACGGCGATCCAGTTCACTTCGTCCCCGAAGCGGGCGAAAGGCGTGAGATCGACGATGACGCTGCTGTAGCCCGACCAGGAATGGGCCACTTCGCTGCCGTTCACCCAGATCGTGGCGAGCGTGGCGATGCCGTCGAAATGGAGTTCGAGGCGGTGGCCCTTCTGGCTCTCGTCCAGCCGCAGCAGGCGGCGATACCAGCCGATCCCGCGCGGGCGGTAGCCCTGCGAGACATTGGCGCTTTCGCGCACGTCCTGCGCGATGGCCCAGTCGTGGGGCAGATCGACGGCCTGCCAATCGGAATCGTCGAAGGCAAGCGCCGCCGCGCCGCGTGCGTTGCCTGCCTTGACCGAGAGGTATGTGGCGTTGTGGTCGGCAGGCTCCGGAACCGAAACCTCGCCCTCATGGAAGCGCCACCCGCGTTCGAGCAGGGTGCGTGATGGGTCGGTCTCGGGCAGGCGCGGCGAGGGGCCGGGCAGGGGAGGCGGCATCGGCAACCCGTCCGGCATGCCCGGTCCGAATTTCGGCGTGGTGGCGGCGAGAGTGGAAGTGGAGAGGGCAGGCAGCAAAGTGGCGACGGCACCCGTGGAGGCGCCGCGCAGCAGCAGTTCGCGTCTGTTCATGAACCCTCGATCAGCTCGGCCACGAAGTCGTAGGAATCGCCGCGATAGTAGGAGCGGGTGAATTCGACGATGCGCCCATCGCGCAGGAAGCCGTGGCGCTCGATCAGCAGGCCGGCATGGCCGGATTCCACGCCCAGCATCTTGGCGTGCTCTGTACCGAACGGCACCGCGCGCAGGCGCTGGAGCGCACGGACCGGGCGGTTGCCGCTCTTCTCAAGCGCCGCGTAGAGCGAATCCCCAACGACGTCGAGACTGGCCAGACCGTATCCGGCGATCGTCGAGATTTCGAGCGCGAGCGGCTCGTCGTCGGCATAGCGGATCCGCGTGAAGCGCAGCACGCTGCTACCGGGGGCCAGGCCCAGCGCCATCGATTCCTCGGGATTGACCGCGCCAGTCATGCGCGAGACCCAGACGCTGGAGGCCCGCTTGCCGCGCGCTTCCATGTCCTCGCTGAACGAAGTCAGCTTGGAGAAGCTCTTCTCCACGCGCGAGGCAACGAAAGTGCCCGCGCCACGCCGCCGGGTCAGCAGGCCTTCCTCGACCAGACCGGCGATCGTCTTGCGCACGGTGATGCGTGAAACGTCGTATTCGACCGCGAGATTGCGTTCGGGCGGGATCGCCTCGTTCTGATCGAGCACGCCCTTGGATATCGCGTCGCGAATGATCTGCTGAAGCTGGATGTACAGCGGCGCAGGATTGTCTTCGCGCAAACGACCGATCCGGTCGGAAAATGACATTCGATCCCCCTTCGGTGCATCTTTGGGAATGGCTTTACATTGGGTATGTCGCGCTGACAATCGCCGCAAACGGTCGCCGTTCAAGCTCAATTCGCAGGAAAATAATAAGACCTGTTGCGGGAAAGGATATATTTTGGTTACATTTCCTTTCAAGTAAAACATGGTGAGGGCAGGTATGGGCGCGACGATGACGGCACGGTGCCGACTGGGGGCATGGTTTCGGGTCGGCGCCCTGGCGACCGCTTCGATCCTTCCGGCACTGGTCTGCACGGTCCCGGCCCCTGCCCACGCCCATGCGCAATCTTCAGCTTTGGCGCTCACACCCTGGCCTGCTTCGGTGGAGCAGGGCGGGGGCAAACTATTGGTCGCCAGGGGATCAGCCGTGGCGGTACCGCCGGGCGATGCCGATGCGGCCGATGCGGCAAAGCTCCTGATCGAACATGCGGAACGTGCGAACGGCCTCGTGCTTTCGGCCTCTTCTTCCGCTGGCGCACCCATCCGGTTCGAACGCGATCAGGCGATCTCGGGAGCGGAGGCCTACCGGTTGACGGTGACTTCGAGCGGCGCGGTCATTGCCGCTTCGGGCAAGTCCGGCTTCATCTACGGCGCGATGACGCTGATGCAGCTGTTGACGGCCGATGCGGGTCTGACTGGTAAAGGGGCGGCCAAGAGCGTCTCGATCCCCGTGTTGACCATCCAGGATTCGCCGCGCTTCGCCTGGCGCGGGGTCATGGTAGACCCTTGCCGCCATTTCCAGCCAATCGAGTCCATCTACGCCATCGTCGACCGCATGGTCGAGGTGAAGCTGAACACGCTACACTTCCACCTGTCCGACGATCAGGGCTGGCGCTTCGAGGTCAAGCGCTACCCCGAACTCACCCGCATCGGCGCCTGGCGCAACGGGCCCGACACCGGCCATGGCCCCGGCGAGCGCAACGGCGGGTTCTACACGCAAGAGCAGCTCAAGGCACTCGTCGCCTATGCAGCAGCGCGCGGCATTACCGTAGTGCCCGAGATCGACCTGCCCGGACATGCGCAGGCGCTCGTCGCCGCCTATCCCGAACTGGGCGTGCCGGGGTCTCGGCCCGAAGTGTCGAACGGCTGGGGCATCTTCCCCTGGCTGTTCAACCCGAACGAGGCGGGCATGACGTTCGTACGCAATGTGTTGGACGAACTGATGGAGGTGTTCCCCTCGCAGTATATCCACCTCGGCGGCGACGAGGCGGTAAAGGACCAGTGGGAGCGCTCGCCCGAAGTCCAGTCGCAGATGCGAAAGCTTGGCATCAAGAGCGAGAATGCGATGCAGAGCTGGATGATCGACCAGTTCGGCAACCATCTGGCGAAGCATGGTCGCCGCCTGATCGGCTGGGACGAGATCCTCGACGGCGGATTGCCGGCCTCGGCCTCGGTGATGAGCTGGCGCGGCGAGCGGGGCGCGGTGGATGCGGCCAATGCCGGGCACGACGTGGTGCTCTCGCCCGCGCCCACGCTCTATCTGGACAATCTGGAATCCACCCTTCCGGACGAAGCGCCGGGTCGCATCTCGATCCAGTCGATGGAAACGGTCTATCGCTACGATCCGATGCCCAAGGGGATCGATGCCGCCAGAGCAAAGCATGTCATGGGCCTGCAGGGCAATGCCTGGAGCGAATACATCGTCACGCCCTGGCAGTTGCAGCACAAGCTGTTCCCGCGCGTGGGTGCCATTGCCGAGACGGCATGGTCGCCGCAGGTGGCTGGCACCAAGGACTATGCGGGCTTCCTTGCGCGCCTGACGCCGCAGATCCGGCGCTGGAAGCAGGGCGGTTTCGAAGTGTCCGACAGTGCCTTCGGCGTGGCGTTCACGGCGACGCAGACGCGCGGCGCGGCCCTCGATGCGAAAGCCATCGGCGTGACTTTGGCCAGGCAGGCGCCCTACGGCACCATCCGCTACACGCTGGACGGCAAGGCGCCGGGCGCGAAGTCTGCGGCCTATGCCAAGGCGCTTGCGGTCAAGCCCGGCACGGTTGTGACCGCCGCCAGCTTCGCGCCTGACGGCACGGCGCTCTCTGCGCCGCGTCGCTACGACACCGGGCGTGAAACGCTGCTGACCTCGACGTCCTCGTCCCTCACGGCCTGCCCGCGCGGGTCGCAGGGACTGCGTATCCCGCTGAACGCCGATGCGACGAGCAACGGGCCGGCCTACAACGTGAACATCTTCGATACCTGCCAGGCAGACGATCATGCGCCGCTGGCCCATGCGAAGTCGATCACGGTCTCGGTCGCGCGACTGCCGCGCAACTGGGGCCTCGCGCACGAAGAATCGGCGGTGATCGGGCACTATGCCGTGACGCCGCACGGCGAACTCATCATCAGCGCAAATTGCCGCGCGGCGGAAAAGAACGCCGATCGCAAGCAGAAGGAGCATTCGCCGATGCCGGGCGCCACCGTGCTGGCGACCTTCCCGCTGCCCGATCCCAAGACCGCGCCGCAGCAGTTCACATTCACCGCAGCACTGCCCGACCGTCCCGAACTCGGAGACGAGACGGATGTCTGCTTCCAATTCACATCGCCGCTGTCCGATCCATTCTATGCGGTCGAGAAAATCGTTTACGGGGAGAAGGCGAAGTGAGGTTCGCAAGCAAGGTGATGGCGCTCTGGCTCGCAGGCGTGTCGAGTGCAGTCGTGGCCGCGCCGCCGGCGGTAACGTCGCTGGACAGCGACTGGCAGGCCCGCATCGCGCCTAGCGATGCCGCTGCCGTAAAGGCGCATCCCAAGGCCGCGCGCTGGTTTCGGGCGCAAGTGCCGGGTACCGTCCAGCAGGACCTGATCGCCACCCGGCAGGTGCCCGATCCCTTCCTCGGCACCAACGAGGCGGCAATCCAGTGGGCGGGCCTCACCGATTGGGAACTGCGCCGCTCGCTGGACGTGAGCGCTCAGGCCATGGGCCGCGACAATCTCGATCTCGTGTTCGACGGGCTGGATACCTTCGCCACCGTGTTCATCAACGGCAAGCAGGTGCTCAAGGCCGACAATGGGCACCGGCAGTGGCGCGTCGCCGCCAAGGCTTTCCTGAAGCAAGGCCGAAACGAGATCCTGGTGCGCTTCGCCTCGCCGATCCGCACCTTGCAGCCGATGGTGCTGGCCGAGGCGCACCCGCTGCCGGCCGAGTACGATTCCGCCTTCGGGGACGAACCCAAGGGCAAGCAGACTTCCGCCTATATCCGCAAGGCCAAGTACCACTACGGTTGGGACTGGGGCCCGCGGATCGTCAACCAGGGCATTTCCGGGCCGGTGCGTCTGGAAGCCTGGGACGAAGCGCGGCTCGGCGCCTTCGAGGTCGTGCAGGAAGCGCTCGGCAAGGGCGAGGCACGGCTGGTCGCGAAGTTCCGCGTTGTTGCCGACAAGCCGGGCAAGGCGCAGTTCACCGCGCGGGTCACCGGACCGGACGGGCAAGCGCTGGCCCCCGTCTCGCGGGAGGCCTCGTTCGATGCGGGCGAGAGCGTCGTCACGGTGCCGCTGACCGTTGCCGCGCCGAAGCGCTGGTGGCCGGTCGGCTATGGCGATCAGCCGCTCTACAAGGTCTCGGGCGAGATCGTCTCGGGCGCGGGCGCCGGAGCGAAGGCCGCGCGCAATGTGGGCCTGCGCGAAGTCGAAATCGTGCGCGGAGGCGGGGCTTTCGGCTTCCGCGTCAATGGCGTGACGGTCTTCGCCAAGGGCGCGAACCTCATTCCCTTCGACATGTTCCCCTCGCGCGTCACGGACGCGAAGATGCAGTCGCTGCTGGAGGATTCCCGCGCGGCGAACATGAACATGATCCGCGTCTGGGGCGGCGGCTACTATCTGCCGGACAGCTTCTACGACATGGCGGATCGCATGGGCCTGATGGTCTGGCAGGACTTCATGTTCGGCGGCGCGGTGCCGCCGGCCGACGTGGCCTACCGCGAGAACGTGCGCGTCGAAGCGGAGCAACAGGTCGAACGGCTCGGCTCGCATCCCTCGATCGTGATATGGGCAGGCGGTAACGAAGTGCTCTCCGGCTGGGAGACATGGAGCGACCGCAAGGCGTGGAAGAAAGCCGTCGGTCCCGACGAACACGAGCGCATGGCGACTTCCATGACGGTGCTGTTCGACCGTGTGCTGCGCAAGGCGGTGACCGATCATTCGCCGACCACGCCCTACTGGCCCGGCTCGCCCTCGACCGATTACGAAGGCCCGGTCGATACCGATGCGGCGGGCGACCGTCATTTCTGGGATGTCTGGTCCGGCTCCAAGCCGGTCGAGAACTATACGCTTTCCTGCCCGCGCTTCATGTCGGAATACGGGTTCCAGGCGATGCCGGTCATGGCGACGATCCGCGGGTTCGCCGGTGATGCAGCGCAGGCGCCAGACAGCCCGGTGATGAAGGCGCACCAGAAGTTCCTCGCAGGCGAGGGCAACGAACGCCTGAAATTCTACCTCGACGCAAGGCTGCGCCCGGCGAAGGATCTCGCGGACTTCGTCTATCTCACGCAAGTCAACCAGGCGCAGGCGATCGACATGGCGGCGCGCCATCACCGCGCCTGCGCGCCGGTGACGCTGGGCTCGCTCTACTGGCAGCTCAACGATGTCTGGCCCTCGATCTCGTGGGCGAGCGTGGACTACGACGGGCGCTGGAAATTGCTGCACTATGCCGCGCGGCGCTTCTTCGCGCCGCAGGCGGTGATAGCTGAGCATAAGAGCGGCGCGACCAAGGTCAGCTTCGCTTCGGACGCGACCAGCCCTGTCGCGGCGGAGTGGCGCCTGACCGGCTATGCCATGGACGGCGCAAAGCTGGGCGAAGCGGGCGGGGCGGTGACGCTCGCACCGACGACTGCCACTTCCGTTCCCGATGTGTCGGACGCGCAAGTCTTCGCGAATGCCACGGCAGAGGCGAGCTATGCGGTGGCGGAACTGGTGATCGGCGGCAAGACCGTCTCGCGCCAGATCGTCGAGCGCGGCTTGCCCAAGGCCATGGCCTATCCCGCGCCCGGCCTTTCCGCGAACTGGGACGACAGGGCGGTGACGATCACCGCCAAGGCGCTGGCCCGCGCCGTCATGCTCGATTTCGGCGCGGTGGATGCGCAAGCCTCGGACAACGGCTTCGACCTGCTGCCGGGCGAGAGCGTGCGGATCGAGATCACCTCTAAGGCCGATGCCGCAGCGCTGCGCAAGGCGCTGGTGCTGCGTACCCTGGCGGGAGACAAGTGATGAAGCCGCTGTTCCCGATCACCCTCGCCATGGTTCTGGCGGCGCCGCCGGTTGCGGCCCAGGACCCGTCGGGCGAGGCCGATCCCGCCGTGCTGGCCGCCATCGCCAAGGCCGATCTGGCCGAAAAGGCAGACCAGCTCCAGAGCACCGCCCCCGCCGCCAAGGCCATGGGGCTGCCCGCCTACGACTGGTGGAACGAGGGGCTGCACGGCCTTGCCCGCAACGGTGTCGCCACGGTATTCCCGCAGGCGGTCGGCCTTGCCGCTACTTTCGATCCGGTATTGATGGAGAAAGTCGGCACGGTCGTCTCCACCGAGGCGCGCGCCAAGTTTAACGCCAAGCCCGTGGGTGCCGACCGGCGCATCTACGAGGGCCTGACGATCTGGTCGCCCAACATCAACATCTTCCGCGACCCACGATGGGGGCGAGGCCAGGAGACTTACGGCGAAGATCCGTTCCTCACCGGCTCGCTGGCGGTCGGCTTCATCAAGGGTCTGCAGGGCCCCGACCCGCTGCACCCCCGCGTGATCGCGACGCCCAAGCACCTCGCGGTACACTCCGGCCCCGAAGCGGGGCGTGACAGTTTCGACGTGGACGTCAGCCCGCAGGACCGCGAGGCGACCTATCTGCCCGCCTTCCGCAAGGCCGTGACCGAGGCCAAGCCGCTCTCGCTGATGTGCGCCTACAACTCAACGCACGGCGTGCCGGTCTGCGCCGACGGGGCACTGCTCAACGATACCTTGCGCCGCGACTGGGGCTTCAAGGGCTTCGTCGTTTCCGACTGCGATGCGGTGGCAAACATCTGGATGTTCCACCATTACCGCTATGACGCCGCCGAGGCTTCGGCTGCGGCGATCAAGGCGGGCACCGACTTCGACTGCGGCACGACTTATGCCGCGCTCACCCAGTCGGTCGCGCGCGGGCTGCTCACCGAGGCCGAGGTGGACCGCGCGCTCGCCCGCTCGCTGGAGGCCCGCTACAAGCTGGGCATTGCCTTTGGCGCCAGCAATCCTTGGGCGAAGATCAAGCCTTCCGAAGTGAACACCCCCGCGCACCGCGCTCTTGCGCTCGAAGCCGCGCGCAAGTCGGTGGTCCTGCTCCAGAACGAGAACGGCCGCCTGCCGCTGAAGGCCGGAACCCGCCTCGCCGTGATCGGCACCAATGCCGACGACCTTTCGGTGATCGAGGCCAACTATCACGGCACCGCCGCCGATCCGGTGACGCCGCTGGAAGGCATCCGCCGCCAGTTCGGCGCGGCGAACGTCGCCTATGCGCAAGGTTCGGTCCTGGCCGAGGGTGCGCCCGTCGTGGTGCCGGAAACCGCGCTTGTCGCTGAGGGCAAGCCGGGGCTGCGCGCCGAATATCTCGACATGTCGGGCAAGCGTGTGCTCGTGCGGCAGGATCGCCGCGTGGACTTCAACTTCACCCGCACCGCTCCCAAGGGGCTCGATGCCAAGGGCTTCAAGGTGCGCTGGAGCGGCTCGCTGGTGCCGCCGGGAGCGGGTACCTATCGCCTCGCGCTCGACATTCCGGCCTGCTGGAAGGACTGCACGCGGCATGACGACGTGCGCCTGAGCATCGGCGGCAAGCAGCTCCACACGGGTGTGCTCGGCAAGCAGCGGGTCGAATTCGACGTTACCTTCGATGGCACGGCGCAGCCGATCAGCCTCGAACTCGACCACTACGGCGAGGACGAGGGCCTGCGCCTCATGTGGCTTCCCCCCGCAGATATCCAGCGTGCCGAGGCCGTGAAGGCGGCTTCGCAGGCGGATGCGGTGGTCGCCGTGCTCGGTCTCTCGCCCGATCTCGAAGGCGAGGCGCTTCAGGTCCAGGTGCCCGGCTTCGTCGGCGGCGACCGCAGCGACATCGCCTTGCCGGAACCACAGGCCGAACTGCTCGCGGCGCTCCATGCCACCGGCAAGCCGGTGATCGTCGTGCTGACAAACGGCAGTGCGGTCTCGGTCGATCCGACCATGGCCGATGCCGTGATGACCGCGTGGTATCCGGGGGAAGCGGGCGGCACCGCCATTGCCGAAACGCTTGCCGGGACCAACAACCCCTCGGGCCGTCTGCCGGTGACGTTCTACAAGTCGACCAGCGATCTGCCCGCCTTCGTCGACTATTCGATGAAGGAACGGACCTACCGCTACTTCACGGGCAAGCCGCTCTGGGGCTTCGGCCATGGCCTGAGCTATACGACCTACGGCTATGAAGGCGCCAAGGTTTCCGCGCCCGGTCTGGGCCAGCCCGTCACGGTCACGGCGACCCTGCGCAACCTCGGGACCATGGCGGGCGAGGAAGTGGTGCAGGCCTATGTCGTGCCGCCTGTGATCGAGCCGCGCCCGATCATGACGCAGGGCGTTTTGCAGCGCCAGCTTGCCGCCTTCACCCGCGTTCCATTGGCGGCGGGCAAGTCGCGGGAAGTCTCACTGACGATCGATCCGCGCAGCCTTTCGGTCGTGGACCGCCGGGGCACGCGCCGGGTCGTTCCGGGCAATTATAAAGTGTGGATCGGCGGCGGACAGCCGGGTGACGGCGCGGGCACATGGGTGCAGTTCACCCTGACCGGACAGGCACAGGAGCTGCCGAAGTGATGACCAAGACGAACCTCGACCGCCGCACTACGCTTGCCGGGATGGCAGGCGCGGCCGCGCTGGCCCTTCCGGCCACGGCCCGTGCGGCGAGCATCCCCATGCCGCAAGGTGGAGGCCGCCCGGCCGTTTCGGATCGCCGCTACGTCAGCCGCGCGGTGGAGGCCGAGATCGACCGCGTATCGCGCAAGATCGCCGATCCCAAGCTGCGCGCGATGTTCGTGGGCTGCTATCCCAATACGCTCGACACCACGGTCTACATGGGCGCGGTAGACGGCCGCCCGGACGCTTTTGTCATCACCGGCGACATCCCCTGCCTCTGGCTGCGAGACAGCACGGCGCAAGTGCTGCCCTACCTCCATCTGGTGAACAAGGACCCGGCGCTCACTGCCTTGTTCCGGGGCCTGATCGCCCGCCAGTCGCGCTCGATCCTGATCGATCCTTACGCCAATGCCTTCATGCGCGACCCATCTGCGAAGACGAACCTCTCGTGGGCGCTGAAGGACCAGACCGAAATGAAGCCCGGCGTCGCCGAGCGGAAATGGGAGATCGACTCGCTCTGCTATGCGATGCGGCTCGGCTTCCGCTACTGGCGCCAGACGCGGGACGAGCTGCCCTTCGATGAGACCTGGGCCGAGGCTTCGCGCGCCTGCGTGCGCACCTTGCGCGAACAGCAGCGCAAGGGTTCGCCCGGGCCCTACCGCTTCCTGCGCACCAGCAACCGGCCGACAGAGACCATGCAGCTCGATGGCTGGGGCGCGCCGAGCCGGTCGGTCGGGCTGATCCACTGCGGTTTCCGCCCTTCCGACGATTCCTGCACTTATCCGTTCCTGATCCCGGCCAACTTCTTCGCGGTGACATCGCTGCGCGAGATGGCCAGCGTGGCAGAGCAGGCGCGCGGCGACACGGCGCTCGCTGCCGACGCGCGCGCGCTGGCGGACGAAGTGGAAGCGGCGCTGCGACATTGGGGCACGATGCTGCTGCCGGACGGTCGCCGGGTCTGGGCCTACGAAGTGGACGGCTTCGGCAATGCGATGTTCATGGACGATGCCAATGTCCCATCGTTGCTGGGTCTCGCCTTTCTCGAATGCGTGCCCACTACCGATCCGCTGTGGAAAGCCACGGCAGACGCTTGCTGGTCGGATGCGAACCCCTACTTCTTCCGGGGATCGAAGATCGAGGGCATCGGCGGGCCGCATGTGGGGCTGGGGCAGGTCTGGCCGATGAGCCTGATCGTGCGCGCGCTGTCGAGCAGCGACCCGCAGGTGATCCGCGCCATGCTGCGCATGCTGCGCGATAGCGACGGGGGCACCGGCTTCATCCACGAGGCGGTGGACAGCAACGACCCTTCCAAATTCACGCGCGACTGGTTCGCCTGGGCCAATGGCCTCTTCGGCGAACTCCTGGTCAAGCTGGCCGATACCCGGCCCGAACTGCTCTCCGCGCCGCTCTGACGCGCACGCGTTTCAAGGACTGAACGATGGACTTCTCCCGCCGCCGTTTCCTCGCCGCTTCCGCCGTTGCCTCTGCTGCGCTGGGCGCCGATACCGCGCAGGCCGCGCGCCGCGCCGCCAGTGAAGCGGCCGCACCCCAGCCCTCGGGCGCCGTCCCGTCGGCGCGGCAGTGGAATTGGCACGCCCACGAAATGTACGCCTTCGTGCACTTCGCCATGAACACCTTCACCGACAAGGAATGGGGCTACGGCGACGAAGACCCGAAGTGGTTCGACCCGACCGACTTCGACGCCGACCAGATCGTCGTGGCGGCCAAAGTCGCAGGTATGCGCGGCGTTATCCTGACCGCCAAGCACCACGACGGCTTCTGTCTCTGGCAGACCCAGCTTACCGAGCACTCGATCCGCAACAGCCCTTACAAGCAGGGCAAGGGCGATATCGTCGCGGAAATGTCGGAAGCCTGCCGCAAGGCCGACATGCTGTTCGGTCTCTACCTCTCGCCCTGGGACCGCAATCATGCCGAGTACGGCCGCCCGGCCTATATCGACTACTACCGCAAGCAGCTGACCGAACTCTGCACCCGCTACGGAAAGCTGTTCGAGGTCTGGTTCGACGGCGCCAATGGCGGCGACGGCTATTACGGCGGCGCCCGCGAGGCGCGCAAGATCGATGCGCCGAAGTATTACAACTGGCCCTCGATCGTGAAGCTGGTCCACGAACTCCAGCCCGACGCCTGCACCTTCGACCCGCTCGGCGCCGACGTGCGCTGGGTCGGCAACGAGGACGGCGTCGCGGGCGATCCCTGCTGGCCGACGATGCCGAACGTGCCGTACGAGCAGGCCGTGGGCAACTCCGGTCTGCGCGGCGGCGAAATCTGGTGGCCGGCGGAAACCGACGTCTCGATCCGGCCGGGCTGGTTCTACCACGCGGACGAAGACTCCAAGGTCAAGAGCCCGGCACGCCTGATCCGCCTCTACGACGAATCCGTGGGTCGGGGCACCAACCTCAACCTGAACCTCCCGCCCGACCGCCGGGGCCGGATCGCGGATCAGGACGTTAAGATCCTCAAGTCTTTCGGCGATGCGATCCGCGCGACGTTCGCGAAGGATCTTGCGCAGAGCAGCGTCGCCCATGCCAGCGTATCGCGGGGAGGGCGCTTCGCACCGGCCAATGTGCTGGACGGACGGCGCGAAACCTACTGGTCCACACCCGACACCGTGCTCACTCCCACGCTGACACTGGACCTTGCGCCGGGCTCGCGCTTCGACGTGGTTCGCCTGCGTGAGTATCTACCTTTAGGTATTCGCGTGAGCCGCTTCGCGATCGAGGCCGAAATCGACGGACTGTGGCAGCGTCTTGCCGAGAAGGAATGCATCGGCGCCCAGCGCATCGTCCGCCTGCCGCAGCCGATCACGCCGCGCCGCGTTCGGCTGGTCGTGCTTGAAGGCAGCGCGGCACCGGCAATTTCTGAATTCGCGCTTTTCGCCAGCGTCGACCCAGTAGATGTGCCGGCGATCGTCTCCACCGATCCCACCGTGCTCGACACCACGAAATGGGTGATCGTCACAGCCAGCGCGCCGCGTGCGGAGCGCCTGCTTGATAACGACGCGGCAACCATCTGGAAGCAACCTGCTCCCAAGCCGGGCAATCCTGCGAGCGTGACGGTGGATCTCGGGAGCCGCACGTCTCTGGCAGGATTTACGCTGACACCATCGCGGCAAGTCATGGCGGATGCCGCTCCGCCCAAGGGCTACATTGCCGAGACCAGCATGGACGGCAAGACCTGGACGCGCGCCGCCACGGGCGAGTTCGGCAACATCGCCTACGCTCTGGCCACCCAGCGGATCGCTTTCCCGAACGTGCTGGAAGCACGGTACCTGCGCCTCACTTTTGCGGAAACGGCTCTCGTCGCGGGTAATCTGGCCGTGGCGGGTATAGGCGGTTTCATAGCACGTTGAATGGAATTGCTCAGGGCTGGTTCGAGCGTGCGTTCTCACGCCCGGACCGACTGTAGGTTCTTCAGAGGTTCGGTTCGGGAGACATTCCACCTGAGCGGCTCGGTGAGGCGTGCGGGGTGTCCCTCGATCCGTTCGTCATGGCGCCGACTGGCTCGAAGCGGTCGCGCGATCAGCGAGCACCCCCCGTCATTTCCTAACCGGGGGCGCCGCATTGCGGTGCAACCGCTTTCAGGTGGACAACTCTGTCCACGTAGCAGGACCGTTTTTTTACAGTTAAAGAGACGACCGGATCCCGCTTGCGGGAGCGAGATAAAGGTTCACCGAAAGTTTGCCACTCAGTGCATCCGACGTAATGCCTGCGCCGGCCTCGTGAATATCCAAAATTTCTAGGAATATTTCTACCCGAGGTCCACGATAGTCCATGAAAACCACTCCAAGCGAAGCGTCTATCATGGTCCCTATCGTGGGCCCGGGCTGAAACTTAAGCCTACAAGCCGCAGAAAACTGCAAGCCCGTGGCGGAGACGGAGGGATTCGAACCCTCGGTACCCCCTTAAGAGTACGACGGTTTAGCAAACCGCTGGTTTCAGCCACTCACCCACGTCTCCGCATGCGGCCTAGGAGGCGCCGTATAACGGGGGTGGGGTGGCTCGGCAAGAGGGCGCGGAGCAGTTTTTCGCACCTGTGGAAATGTTTGCGGAACGCGCGGTTTTGCGGGGTTCGGCCTGCCGCAAACCCGACTCGCCCTGTCGACCGTTCATTGCGGGGTCAGGCGCTCTGGATTCTTTAGTGACATGACGCATTGTGCGCCTAGAGCGTAACTGCATTACGAAAATTCGGGATCGCCATTGGAGGGCCACCAGATGTCATTCACCATGCAAATCGCCGCCAGGGGGGCGCCGGTTGGCTTGTCGCGGAAGATCGGCACCGCCGTGGCGGCGATGTTCGTTATGTTCGCGCCGATCGCCCCGGCCATGGCGCAAGTCACCACCGTCGATCCCGACGCGGCGATCGACAGCGATCTCAATTCCGGCTCTGCGGGAACGACTTACGCACCGCCTGCCGAATCCCAGCCTCCGGTCGATGCGGCCCCCGGCTACCCCGGCAACGGAACGCCCGTGGAAAACGGTTCCGAGTATCGGTCCGAGACCTCTCCAGCGGCGCCGACAGACTTGCCGGCCGACAATTCGACCACCTACCGTCAGGACGACCTGATCGGTGCCGCCGAGGGTGTTTTCGGCAAGGGCGCGAAGGGTCTTGCCGGAGTGATCGAAGACCTGCTGAAAAAGCAGGGTGAGCCCAATGGCTACATCATCGGCCGCGAAGGCGGCGGCGCCATCGCCGTCGGGCTGCGATATGGTTCGGGCACTCTCTATCATAAAGTTGAAGGCCAGCAGCCGGTCTACTGGACCGGGCCGTCGATCGGCTTCGACGCCGGCGCCAATGCCGGCAACGCCTTCGTGCTGGTCTACAACCTCTACGATACCGAAGACCTCTATCATCGATTCGGCGCGGGCGAAGGGCAGGCCTATCTGGTCGGCGGGTTCACCGTCAGCTATCTTCGCCGCGGCAATGTAGTGCTGATCCCCGTCCGCGCGGGCGCGGGCCTGCGACTGGGCGCCAACATCGGCTACATGAAGTTCACGCACAAGCAGAGCTGGATGCCCTTCTGAGGTAACGCTTCGCGTGTTTAAAAGGAGCCTGCGCCGTACTTGACGGCGCGGGCTCCTTTCCGTGTAACCATCGCCGTTTTCGAAGAAAATTTCACCTTTCTCGCGCCATGATGGCGATTGCCGCGATTTTTTTGCCGTTCTCGGCAATTCTCGGTTGATCGGGCATTGCGTGGTTTCTCTGCCCGGTCTAATGCCCCGCGCGCCATGCTTACGAACCTTCAGCAACAGCCCGCCGACGCGCTTCTCGCGCTCATCAAGCTCCACAACGCGGATCCGCGCGCAGACAAAATCGACCTCGGGGTCGGCGTCTATCGTACGGGTGACGGCGATACGCCGGTCTTCCGCTCGATCAAGGCGGCGGAAGCGAAGCTCGTCGCCGAGCAGGATTCGAAAGCCTACCTCGGCCCCGAAGGCGACATGGGCTTCGTGGAAGCGCTCATGCCCTATATCTTCGGCAAGGACACCGCCGACATGGGCGGTCGCATCGAAGGCATGCAGACCCCCGGCGGCACCGGCTCGCTGCGTCTGGCGCTCGCCATGGTGAAGCGCGCGGGCTACAACCGCATCATCGTCGGCACGCCCAGCTGGCCCAACCATGCCCAGATCTGTGCCGACCTCGACCTTGACGTGGTGGAGTTCAACCATGCGCTGCCTTCGGGCCAGACCGACATGGACGCCCTGCGCGCGGCGCTTGCCGATGCCCGTGAAGGCGACGCCATCCTGCTGCACGGCTGCTGCCACAACCCGACGGGTATCGATTACACCAACGAGCAGTGGGACGAGATCGCCCAGCTCATCGCAGACGCCAAGATCCTGCCGATCCTCGACCTGGCCTACCAGGGCCTGGGCATGGGCATGGAACAAGACGCCTACGGCCTGCGCCGCGTATTGGTGGCCGTGCCGGAAGCGCTGATCTGCTATTCCTGCGACAAGAACTTCGGGCTCTATCGCGATCGCGTGGGCGCCCTTTACGCCATGGTGGCAGACCCGGCCGATCTGGCCAAGGTCATGTCGAACGGGCACAACCTTGCGCGCGCCAACTGGTCGCAGCCGCCAGATCATGGCGGCGCTGCCGTTCGCCTGATCCTTGAGGACGAAGCACTCACGGCGCAGTGGCTCGCCGAACTTGACGAGATGCGTAAGCGCATGCGGCAGGTTCGCGCGCGGCTTGCCGCTGCCGGCACTGCCGGTTCGGTGGACATGACCCCGATGGGCGGCCAGAACGGCCTGTTCTCGATCGTACCATTGAGCAAGGACCAGGTTCTGTCGATGCGCGAAAAGCACGGCATCTACATGGCCGGTTCGGGACGCATCAACGTCGCGGGCCTGACCATGGGCAATATCGACAAGTTCGTCGCCGCCGTCGCGGACGTCACGGCCTGACAGAATTTCGGGCCGGTCCCTTCGGGGATCGGCCCGTTTCGCGTTTCATGAACAAGACGCCGGCCTCGCGGAATTCACCCGCGACGCCGGCGTTTTTCGCGCCTCAGCCGCGCAGCGACTGCATGCGCTGGAGGTAGCGCGCCAGAACATCGATTTCCAGGTTCACGCCGTCACCCGCCGAGAGTACGCCGATGGTGGTCACTTCCGAGGTGTGTGGGATGATGTTCAGCGTGAAATGGCAGCTTCCATCCGCCTGATCCGAGACTTCGTTGACCGTCAGCGATACGCCGTCCACCGTGATCGAACCCTTGGGTGCGAGATAGGGCGCGAGTTCCTTCGGTGCCGCGATCACGAAACGCTTCGAATCGCCTTCCGGCGTGACGCTGACGACGGTGCCCACGCCGTCGACATGGCCGGTAACGATATGGCCGCCCAGCTCGTCACCCAGCTTCAAAGCGGGTTCGAGATTGAGGCTGGTGCCTTCGGCCCAGCGGCCCTCGACCGTACGCGATACGGATTCGGCCGAAATATCGACCGCGAACCAGGCGTCTCCCGCCACGCCGCCCTTGTCCACCACCGTCAGGCAGACGCCCGAGCAGGCGATCGAAGCGCCCATGGCGATGCCGGCAGGGTCGAAGGGGCAGGTGATGACCGCGCGCAAGTCGCCGGTCTGGCGGGCTTCGCGGATCTGGCCGATGGCGGTGACGATTCCGGTGAACATGCTTACCTTTCGAGCGGTTGCTCAGATACGTTTGCGGCCTCGTAGACTTCGAGCGTGTCGATGCCAAGCTGCCGCCGTTCGGCCAGGTGCCAGTGGCCATGGGCCTGGGACAGGCCGGGCAGGCCGAAGTCGGAAAGAGCGGGGCGGCCGCCAAGCAGGATCGGCGCGCGGTAGATCAGCAGCCGATCGACCAGCCCGGCCCGCAGGAAGGCCGTAGCGGCGCCGGCACCGCCCTCGACGAACAGGTACTGGATGCCGTCCAGACCGGCGATTGCCGCTGGTGATGCGACGGCTTGCCAACCTTGCGGTGCATCGCCTCGAGTCAGGACGAAGCGCTGCGGGCTGCGCCTTTCCAGCCCCGGAAGGCGCACGTCCAGACGCGGGGCGTCCGCGCGCAGGGTGCCGCCACCCACGAGTATGCCATCGGAAATGGCGCGCATGGCATGCGTGTGTGCACGGGCCT
The DNA here is from genome assembly GCF_044987305.1 of Novosphingobium sp. ZW T3_23. Classification (NCBI taxonomy): domain Bacteria; kingdom Pseudomonadati; phylum Pseudomonadota; class Alphaproteobacteria; order Sphingomonadales; family Sphingomonadaceae; genus Novosphingobium; species Novosphingobium sp. ZW T3_23. Next base: position 29,343 of record NZ_JBJDRF010000017.1, on the reverse strand, counting down.
CGGGCCCGGTGATCCACTGGCTTTCGCCGCTGGCGAGGGCGATGCAGCCATCGAGGGAGAGCGCCAGCTTGAGCGTGACTTCCGGGCGGCCCAGGCGCCGGGAGACGAGGTAGCCGGACAGGCTTCGCTCGCAAGCGGCGGACCGGAGGTGGATCGCCTCGATTCCAGCGGCCAGGATGCGCGACAGACCTTCGCCCGAGGTGCGCGGATCGGGGTCCATGCAGCCGATCACCACCCGCGCCACGCCGGAGGCACAGACAAGGTCTGCACAGGCCGGGCCGCTTGCGGACTTGTGCGCGCAGGGTTCCAGCGTGACATAGAGCGTGGCGCCGCGTGCCGCCTCTCCAGCAGCGGCAAGCGCCACGGCTTCGGCGTGCGGGCGCCCGCCCGGCTGCGTCCAGCCCCGCGCAACGACCTTTCCGGCCTTTACCAGGATCGCGCCGACCCCCGGATTGGGGCGGCTGTCCGGCCGCGCCCGCGCCGCCAGCGCGGCAGCGGCGGCAAGCCAGCGAGCGTCGTCCTTCACTAGAGCGGTCACTCGGCCGTGCCGGTGGGAACCTGGTCGATCTGCGGCAGGGTGCGGCCTTCGGGCAGGCGCGGCTTGCCGATGCGCTCCATCTCGGCCTTCTTGCGCGCGGCTTCCTCGACCTCGGCGTCGCGGGCGATCTTGTCCACGTCCATCCCGGAATAGCGGCCGATGGTTTTGTAGATGTCGCGCACTTCCTTGTCGCGCTTGGCCTGTTCGGCGGCCCAGGCTTCCTTGCGCTTCTGGTTCTCGATATTGGAGGCCAGAATCTGCTCTTCGGTGCGATGGGCCGGGAGCACGGAAATGTAGACCACCTTGGGCGGCGGATGCGGTCCGCGTGCTTCCTGGGTGGACATCAGGTAGAAAACCGAGAAAGTGCACGCGGCGGAAACGGCGGCGATGCGCCAGCGGTTGTTGCCCGCCTGCTTCCACACCTCGCGGAAATCCGCGATCATGCCGACGGGATTGACGTCTTTCCAGTATCCGGAACGCTTGAACAGGGCCATGCCGGGCTATGTAGTGGTTTCCGGGCGGTTTGGAAATGCGCGCCGCGCATTTTGCGGCGTGGTCCCAGGCAGCGAACCTGCGAACTACCCGAAGGGCAGGTAGAGCGACCGACCGTTTTCCTTCAGCCAGCGATTGGCCGAGGGCACGCTGCCTTCGAATATCTGCCCCAGAAAATCATGAAATGCCGGCGAATGATCGAAATGTACGAGGTGCGCCACTTCGTGCGCTACGACGGAGCGTCGCACTGGATCCGGCGCCATGATCAAGCGCCAGTTGATCCTTATCGAGCCATCGGCCGCGCAACTGCCCCACCGCCGCCGGGCGCTGGACAGCGCGAGCGGCGGGGTAGGCTGTCCGGCGCGAGTGCAATATTCGGCCAGATCGTCGGTAAGCGCGCCGCGTGCCTCCGTTTCCAGCCAGCGCTTCAGCCGCGATGCCAGGGAACTCTCCGGGCCGCCGACCAGCAGCGCCCCATCGTCCGGCACAGGGCGGCGGGGCAGGGCCGGGTCGTGACGGACCACGAAGCGATGCCCCCGGAAGTCCAGCGTAGCCCCGTCGCCCAGCGGGGTCGCCTGCGGCAGGGCCTCTATCTGGATCGCCAACCAGGACTGCTTCGAGCGCGCGAATTCCAGCGCATCGTCGGTGCGGGTCCAGCGCGGGATCGAAATCCGGATTTCGCTGCCGTCCGGCGCGAGGCGCATCGTCATGCGCCGGGCCTGGGGCAACCTGCGTATGACCACCGGCACCTGCCGCCCGGCAATTTCCAGCATCGGGTCTTCACGGGGATCGCGGCGCAGCCAGTCCAGCACGGGCTATTCGGTCTCCCAGGGGGCGGGGCCTTCGGGTTCGAGACAGTCCTCGTCGTCCTCGCCATAGGGCCAGACGATGTGGTTCTCCAACGGTCCCGCCACCGTTTCGCTGATGACCTTGCCCGCCACCGAGATGCCGGCCTTGTGCACGGCCTCGCGATCGCCGCAGACCAGGTAATGCCATTCCGGCAGCGGCTCGCCGTCGGCGCGCAGGCGATAGGCGCAGCTTGGTGGCAGCCACGAAAGGTTCCCCGCCGACTTCGGGGTGAGTTTCATGCAGTCCGGCACGAACTTGTGGCGGCGCGGATAGTCGCTGCATTGCGCGGTCTTGAGGTTGAGCAGCTTGCAGGCGACGTTGGTGTGATAGATTTCGCCGGTGTCGGCGTCCTCCACCTTGTGCAGACAGCACTGCCCACACCCGTCGCAAAGCGCTTCCCATTCCCCCCGGTCGAGCGTCTCGATCGGACGCTCCCAGAAAGGCTTTTCGCCGGCAGGCCGACCGGAAGACGGGCCGGAAGAGGCGTGCGCGGTCACTTCACCCACTTCGCCAGTTCGGCGGCGACCGCCTGCGGCCCCTTGTCCACGGGCAGCATGGCGATCGGCTTGCCGTCCGGGTCCATGAGATAGGCGATGCGGCTGTGGTCCATGAGGTAGCCGCCCGGTGTCGGCTCACCCTTCTTGTAGTAGACCGCGAAGGCTGCCGCCGCCTGCTTGACCTGCGCGGGGGAGCCGGTGAGGCCGTAGAGCTGCGGGCCGAACGCCGCGGTCCATTGGCCCACGATTTCGCGATCGTCCCGCTCGGGGTCGATCGTGATGAAGATCGGCTGCACTTTGGCCGCCCGTGCCGGTTCCGCCTTCTCGAACTGCGTGAAGCCGCGCATCATCGCCTTTACGTCCATCGGGCAGGCGTCCGGACAGAAGGTGTAGCCGAAGTAGACGATCCGCCACTTGCCCTTGAAGCTGTCCCAGGTGACGGCCTTGCCATCCTTGTCGCTCAGAGTGAAGGGGCCGCCGATCTGTGCGCCTTCCAGCGGCGGCGCTTCGGCCGCGTTCTGCTGGCAGGCAGCGAGCGTTCCGCCCAGCGAAAGGGCGAAGGCGATAAGGGCGATACGGCGAAACAGGTATGTCATGGCGCCGCGCTTCATGCTCTGCTAGAGCCTCCGGTGCAAGGGTGCGATGCCGGAAGGGAAGGGCCGGTCGTCACGGGCATCCTGTCTGTCTGGAGGTAATGAAGGTGTCGAAGACCATGTCCGGGAACGTTTCGCCAAGCTCGCGCGGAATCCTGAAAATGGGCCCTGTCCGGATGGCCTTGGCCGCGCTTGCGGCGGGTCTGATGTTCGCTTCCCCGGCTCACGCCGATTTCTCCGATGGCTACAAGTTCCTGGAATCGGTCAAGAAGAAGGAAGGGGAGAAGGTCGAGCAGGCGCTCATGGACAATGGCCAGATCGTCAACGCCAAGGATGTGACCACGGGCGAGACGGCGCTGCTGATCGTCACCAATCGCCGCGACCTTACCTGGTTGAGCTATCTCATCGGCAAGGGCGCCAACGTCAATGCTGCCGACGATCGTGGACGCACGCCCCTTTCCGTCGCGGTCAGCCTCGGCTGGCGGGACGGCGTTTCGCTGCTGCTCGACCACAAGGCGAATCCCAGCACTTCCAACGATGCCGGCGAAACGCCGCTGATCTTCGCGGTTCACCGCAAGGATACCGACATGGTCAAGGCGCTGCTGGAAGCGGGCGCGGATCCCAGCAGGTCGGACAATTCAGGCCGCAGCGCCCGCGACTATGCCGCGCAGGAAGCACGCGGCAGCACGGTTGCCAGCCTGCTCGAGGAATATGCGAAGAAGAATTCGGGCAAGGGCAAGGCCGTCTACGGCCCGACGTTCTGAGACGGATGATGGAACAGGCAGAAACCCTGGAGGCGCTGCGCCGCCAACTCGCACCCGCCATCGCCGATGCGGCCGTCTTCGACGGCTGGACGATGGATGCGGTGCGGCAGGCCGCGGAAATGGCCGGTATCGACAAGAATCTCGCGGAATTTGCTTTCCGGGATGGCCAGATGGCGATGATCTCGGCCTGGGTGAGCCATGTCGATCAGGAAATGGAGCGCACCACTCCCGCGTCCTCGCTCAAGGGCGTGTCGATCCGCGAGCGCATCCGCCGCCTGGTGATGGCGCGGCTGGATGCCGTGGCGGGCCGCGAGGAAGCGTTGAACCGGGCGCTCACCATCATGGCCATGCCGCAAAACCTGCGCACTTCGTTGCGCCTTGGCTGGCGCAGCGCCGACGCCATGTGGCGGCTCGCCGGTGATACGGCCACCGATTACAACCACTATACCAAGCGCACGATCCTGGGCAGCATCTACGCCGCGACCTTGCGGGTCTTCGTGTCCGACAAGAGCGAGGACAAGGCCGAAACCCGGGCTTTCCTCGATCGGCGGATCGAAGGGATCATTCGGTTCGAAAAGACCAAGGCGCAGTTCCTGCGTGCGCCGGAGGAACGGATCAGCCTCGTGCGGCTGCTGGGGCGGCTGCGTTATCCGGCGCGGTAGCCCTGAGCGGTCGGTAAGGATAGGGACGCCCGGCTCAAAAATGCGTGAGCCGGGCCGTCTTTTCAGCGGCCTTTTTGCAGATGTTTTGTTAGTTATTGCGAACAAGTTGCAATCGATCCGCCGATCTGGCAGCGGAGCGACATGACTCTCGATCTTCTCCCTATCGACCAGCGCGCTCGAATCGTCGCAGTGGACTGGACTGCACTCGTCCCCGAAGAAGCCCGTCGCCTTCGCGCACTCGGTCTTGAGGAAGGCGCGACCGTTTCGATCGCTCATCGGGGTGTCGCAGGGGGGCGGGATCCCATTGCGATCGCCATCGGCCGCATGACGATCGCGGTGCGCCGCGCCCATGCCCTGGCCATGGAGGTTTCGCCGCTATGAGCCGCCAACGCAAGATCGCCCTCGTCGGCAACCCCAATGCGGGCAAGAGCGCGCTGTTCAATGCGCTGACCGGCGCGCGCCAGAAGATCGCCAATTATCCCGGCGTCACCGTGGAGCGCAAGTCCGGCCGCATGGTCCTGCCGACCGGCGAACCGGTGGAGATGACCGACCTTCCCGGCGCTTACGGCCTGGATGCGACCAGCCCCGACGAGGAAGTGACCTCGAAGGTCATCGCCGGCAAGTTCGCCGGAGAGGCGGAACCCGACGTTCTCGTCATCGTGCTGGATGCTTCAAACCTCGAACAGCACCTGGTCTTCGCGCAGGAACTGCTGGCGCTGGGCAAGCCCTCGGTTGTGGCGCTCAACATGGTGGACCTTGCCGAGCGGGACGGACTGGTGCTGGACGCCGCCGTTCTGGAGGAAGAACTGGGCGTAAAGGTGGTGCCGACCGTCGCCGTGCGCCGCCGGGGCCTTGCCGAACTGGGCGAGGCTATCGCTTCCGCGCAGAGCCGCCATGCCGGGCCGGGCCTCACCGACCTTGGGCCGACCGAGCGCCGCGTTGCCGCCCATGCCATGGCCAATGCCGCGATTCTCTCGGAATCGAAGCAGCACCGCCTCCATGCGCGGCTCGACCAGATCCTGCTCAACCCCTGGCTGGGACCGATCATCCTCTTCGCATTCCTCTTCGTCGTGTTCCAGGCGGTTTTCGCCTGGGCCGCGCCGCTGATGGACGGGCTCGATGCGGGCGCGGGCTGGCTGCACGATACGGTCAAGGCCGCAATGCCGCCGGGCCTGGTGCGCGACCTGCTGACAGACGGCGTGATCTCCGGCGTCGGCTCGGTGGTGGTCTTCCTGCCGCAGATCGTTATCCTCTTCGCCTTTATCTTGGCGATGGAAGCCTCCGGCTACATGGCCCGCGCCGCGTTCCTGATGGATCGACTGATGGCCTATGTCGGGCTGTCGGGGCGCAGCTTCATCCCGCTGCTGTCCAGCTTCGCCTGTGCCATTCCCGGCATCATGGCGACCCGCTCGATCACCGACCCCAAGGACCGCCTGACGACGATCCTGATCGCCCCGCTGATGACATGTTCGGCGCGGCTGCCGGTCTATGCGGTGATCATCGGCGCCTTCATTCCGAACACCAACCTAGGCTGGGGCATCGGGCTCCAGGGCGTCGTGCTGTTCGGCCTCTATGTCGCCGGTATAGTCGGGGCCATGGTCGTGGCGCTGCTGCTGCGCAGTTCCGTGACCAAGGGCGCGGCTTCGGGCTTCATCATGGAAATGCCGAAGTACCAGATGCCCCGGCTGAAGGACATGGCGATCGGCCTGTGGCAGCGCGCCTGGATCTTCCTGCGCCGGGCAGGCACGATCATCTTCACCGTCACGGTGGTGCTCTGGGTACTGCTGAATTTCCCGCAGGCCAAGCCGGGTGAAAGCCAGGTGGATGCCTCGATCGCGGGCAAGCTGGCGAACGGCCTGGCCGTGGTCGTGGAGCCCATCGGCTTCAACCGCGACATGGCACTGGCGCTGATCCCGGCCATGGCCGCGCGCGAAGTGGCGGTCTCCTCGTTGGCGACGACATATGCCGTCGACGCGGGCGACGACGAGGATGCCCAGGCGATGGAACTGGGCGAGCGCCTCAAGGGCCGCTGGACCCTGCCGATGGCGCTGGCGTTCCTCGCCTGGTTCGTCTTCGCACCGCAGTGCATGTCGACGATCGCCGTGACCCGGCGCGAAACCAACGGCTGGAAATGGCCGGTGTTCATGCTGGTCTACCTCTTCGCCATGGCCTACGTGGCGGCGGGCGTGACTTACTGGATAGCGATAAGCGCCGGGCTGTAGACCTCAGGCCCGCAACCGCTCTGTGAAAAAGGGCCGTCGGCAGACTCGCGCCGGCGGCCGCCATTCGCTACCCCAACCGCCGAGATTCAGAAGAAAGCGATTCCCTCATGGCAGGCAGCGTCAACAAGGTCATCCTGATCGGCAACCTCGGAGCCGATCCCGAAGTGAAGTCGTTCCAGAACGGTGGGCGCATCGCGAACTTGCGCATTGCGACCTCGGAAAACTGGAAGGACCGTGCGACCGGCGAGCGCAAGGAACGCACCGAGTGGCACTCGGTCGTGATCCAGTCGGAAGGCCTGGTCGGCGTGGTCGAACGCTTCCTGCGCAAGGGTTCGAAGATCTACATCGAAGGCCAACTGCGCACCCGCAAGTGGCAGGATCAGAACGGTAACGATCGCTACACCACCGAAGTTTCGGTCGGCGGCGTCGGCGGCGTTCTGACCATGCTGGACGGCGCGCAGGGCGGCGGCCGTGGCGGCGCCGGCGGTGGTTCCGGCGGTGGCTGGGGAGAAGGTGGCTCCTCGGGCGGCGGCGACTTCGGCGGTGGCCGCTCCGGCGGCGGTGCCCGTGGCGGCGACGATTGGGGGCGCAGCGGCGGTTCTTCGTCGGGCGGTTCGTCCTCGGGCGGCGCTTCTGGCGGCAGCGACTGGGGCCGTACCAGCAGCAGCGGTGGATTCGGCGACGACCTGGACGACGATATCCCGTTCTGAGCTTTTTTCCGGAAAAGAACCCGCAACAAGAAGGGGCGCTTCGCGAGAAGCGCCCCTTCTTGCATTTTGAACAGCTTCTACGGCTTCAAGTGTAGAAAAAGGCGCATTATCTCAAGGAGATCGCTGCCGCAGCGCAGCATGAGAAGTGCAGGCTCACGTGTGCAGCGTTGTGGCCAAACGACAACAGTCCCGAGGCGATCTGATTTTTGCAACGCAGCAACAGAAACATTGCGTTTGCGAGAGCGCGCTCGAGTCCCTAAGCGCCCGCGCCAACAAGGTCAGGGTAATCAGGGTTCCATAAAATCATGCATCAGCGCCGATTCCGTCACTGCGCCGCCGCCTCGCTGTTCGCGATCGCCTGTGCCACGCCCTATGCCGCCCATGCTCAGAGCGCCACGGCACCGGCTGCCGATGCCGCCCCCAGCACCGATATCGTCGTGACCGCGACCCGCCGCGCGGAACGCGCCGTGGACGTGCCGATCGCGGTTTCGTCGCTGAGCGGAGACAAGCTCGCCGCGATCAATTCCAGCGGCCAGGACATCCGCTTCCTCTCGGGCCGCGTGCCCAGCCTGCTGGCGGAATCGTCGTTCGGCCGCACTTTCCCGCGCTTCTATATCCGAGGCCTGGGCAATACCGACTTCTCTTCCGACGCGGCACAGCCCGTCTCGGTGGTCTATGACAACATCGCGCTCGAAAGCCCGTTCCTGAAGGCTTTCCCCGCGTTCGACCTTGAAAACATCGAAGTGCTCAAGGGCCCGCAAGGCACCCTGTTCGGCCGTAATACCCCGGCCGGCGTCATCAAGCTGACCTCTGCTCGCCCGACCGATCATTATACCGGCCACGGCAGCGTTTCCTGGGGCACCTACAACACGATCAACAGCGAGCTGGCGCTGAGCGGTCCGATCACCGACACCCTGCGCTTCCGCGTTGCCGGCAACCTCCAGCACCGCGACGACTGGGTGAAGAACGACTACGCGCAGACGATCAACGAGCGCCGTTTCGACGGCTACGACGATCTCGCCGGTCGCGCTCTGCTCGAATACGACAACGGTCCGCTCAACATTCTCGCCAATGTCCACGCGCGCCACTTGCGCGGATCGGCCCGCGTCTTCCGTGGCAACTCGATCAAGCCGGGCACCAACGACTTCGTTGACGGCTTCGACGTCGAGCACACCGCGCAGAACGGTTCGAACCCGCAGCGCCTCGACGGCTGGGGCGCCAATGTCCAGGCCAGCTACGATTTCGACGGCATCGGCACCCTGTTCTCGGTGACGGGCTGGGAGAAGGTCAACGTCTTCTCGCGCGGCGACACGGACGGCAGCTATCCCGCCGCCGTGCCGTTCTCGGTCGAGACCGGCAGCAAGGCCCGCCCGCGCGAATTCACGCAGGAACTGCGCTTCGCCTCGGAGAAGTTCGGGGATGTCAGCTTCCAGGCCGGCGCCTACTACTTCAACCAGAACCTCAACACCGAAGCGGTCAGCTGGAACGAGACCAACGTCCGCACCGACGGCAATACCGCGCATCTCGACAACGAGACTTACGCGGTGTTCGGCTCCGTCGAATATACCCCGATCGAGCAGCTGATCCTGCGCGGCGGCCTGCGCTGGTCGCATGACCGCAAGTACAGCGTCCTCAACGATGTCGACGGCGCCCTGCTGTCGGACGGCCGTGCCAAGGGCTCGAAGGTATCGTGGGACGCCAGCGCGACCTACAAGCTTGACGACGACCACTCCCTCTATGCCCGCGCCGCATCGGGCTATCTCGGTGCTTCGCTCAAGAACGATGTCATCGCCGGTGTCGCCACCGAAGCCAAGCCGCAGACGACCACTTCGTTCGAAGCCGGTTTCAAGGGTGAAGAGCGCGGCCTCGTAAGCTATTCGGCCGATGTGTTCTACATGAACACCCGCAACATCCAGCTGACCGCCGTGGGCGGCGCCTCGAACACCACCACCCTGATCAATGCCCGCAAGGCGATCGGCTGGGGCGTGGAGAGCGAAGTCACGCTCACGCCGGTCGAGGGCCTCGTCCTGACGGCGGGCGGCAGCTACAACTTCACCAAGCTCAAGGACCGGAACCTGACGGTCGCGCCCTGTTCGGGCGGCTGCACCGTGCTCGATCCCATCGTGGCCGGTACCTCCTACGTCTCGATCGACGGCAACCGTCTGCCGCAGGCGCCGCGCTGGATCGCCAACTGGACGGCGGGCTACACGGTGCCGATCAGCGAGAATCAGGAAGTCTTCGCCTATACCGACTGGGCCTATCGCAGCTCGGTGAACCTGTTCCTCTACGATTCCATCGAGTTCACCGGCAAGGCGTCGCTTGAAGGCGGCCTGCGGGCGGGCTGGCGCGACAATGCCATGGGTGTGGAAGTGGCCGCTTTCGCGCGCAACATCACCAACCAGATCCGCATCGTCGGTGCCATCGACTTCAACAACCTGACCAGCATGGTCAACGAGCCGCGCATCATCGGCGGCGAGGTGAAGTTCCACTTCTGATCGATTTCCCAGGGGCGCCCGGTTCAAGGCCGGGCGTCCCCTGGTTCATGGCGCGACGGCTTCCGCGTGGACGACATAGCGCCACGGACCGCGCCGGATCGCATCGAACGGGAAGCAGGTCACCAGATCGAGCCGCTCCCTGGCGTCTACATCCGCTACCGCATAGTCATCCCATCGCACCACTTCCGCGCCGGTCACCCGGTAGCGCCGTTCCGTGCCTTCGCGGGTCTGGACGAAAACGAGATCGCCTTTCCTCAAGTCCTTCAGGAAGCGGAAATGCGTGTCGCGGTGGGCGGCTATCACAGCGGTTCCAGAACGACCCAGCGCGCCGCCGCCGGGCAGGAGCGTTGGTCCGAAGGCCAGGGCCTGGCCCGAACCGCCGTCGAGCACCGTGCGCGAGAGATCGAGCCTTGGCACCACCAGGCGCGCGACCGGCGTCATGTCCGCCCAGGGCCAGGGCTTGCGGGGAGCGTGATCGATGCGGCTCCGCTCGAAGGCCCGGTCGAGCAGGACTTGCGCCGTGGCCGCCTTCGCCGGGATGTAGAGTCCGCGCGCGACCTCCACGAGCCCGGTTAGGCACAGGGCCAGCAGCGCCAGGGCGAGCAGGCCGCGCATCGGCGCGACCTTCCCGATGCGCGCCGCCAGCACCGCCCGGCTCATGCCGCCCTCCGGCGCAGCAGCAGTGCAAGGCCGGTCAGGCCCGCCAGTATCAGGGCAAGACCCTTGCCGATCACGCCCAGGAAGCCGGTGGCCGTCTGCGGAAGTTCCAGCGCCTCAGCCTGCATGGCGGCTGAGGCTTCCGATCCGTCCTTCGGCGCGGCCTGGACTGTGTCCTGTCCGAACAGCCGGTCGAAATCCCAGCCTGCCGGAAGGTTGATCGGCAGTTCCTCGCGGCTCAGGCGCGCTCCGGCCGGGCGGGAGGGCGTCTCGTCGACCGCCACGAGGCTGGTGCGGCTGGTGACGATGCCGCTCTCCATGCCGATCCGCTCGACTTCGGCATCGGCGCGTACGTCCTCCAGCTTTCCAAGCGCGCGATCCGCCTCGACATCGGTGATGCGGCGGCGCGCCCAGAGCTTTTCGATGGCCGGGCTGGGCAGGGCGGCGGCAAGATCGACCCGCCGCTCCCACGGCCGATCGCCGATCTTGCCGCTGACGGTCAGGGTTCCCGCCAGCTTGTCGGCACGGCCGAGGAGCACCAGCGGTCTTCCCGCATAGACGTCCGGCAGGCGGGACGGCGTGAGGTCCAGTGAGCCACCCTCGACGCGCACGGAAAGGTCGCGGACGGCGGGATGGCTGAGTACGTCGAGCAAGGGCATCATCTTGGCCGCCACCTCGCCGGGCGCGCCGACATGGGTGTAGACGCCGCCGCCGATCGTCGACATCCGCTCCATCAGGAAGTCGTTGGGGGCAGAGCCGATGCCGACCATGAAGACATGGCTGCGGCCGCCGTCGGCGCCGATCGCGGCCATCATCTCGCGCTCGTTGGAAATGGCGCCGTCGGTGAGGAACACGATTTGGCGCAGGATATCCGGATCGTTGCCGCCGCCGGTTCCGGCATCTTCCAGCGCCGCCTTCAGAGCGGGAAGCATCTCGGTGCCGCCCTGCGCTTCCAGCGATTGCGCGAAGCGGGTGGCCAAGGCCACCTGATCGGGCGTGGCGGCGACACTGTGCTCGAACAGGCGGGTCATCGTATCGTCGAACCGGATGACGTTGAAGTGGTCCTGCGGGCGCAGGGTGCCCAGCGCATGGACGAGGCTGGCCTTGGCTTCCTCCATCGAGTCGCCGCCCATCGATCCGCTGTTGTCGATCACGAACACCATCTCGCGCGGCGGGCGGGGCAGGCCGTCGAGATTGGCCGGCGGGGCTATGGAGGCCATGACATAGTCTCCCGCAGCGGTCCTCTGGGCGAACAGGCCGAGCGTGGGGTCTGCCGAGGCGGAGCGCCATTCGAGCACGAAGTCGCGATCGGCAGGCACGGCGGCCTCGGCAAGGCGGACGGTCCGGTCGTCTGTCGGACCCGCGACGTCGATCTTGTGATAGCGGCTGATCAGGTTGGCGACGTCGAACCCCGGCGAGAGGTGGACGGAGATCGATGTGGGGTTCTGGTTCGCCCCCAGAGCGGGATCGAGGACCGGCGCGGCGGTGACGGCCGTGGCATCGTCCGCCGCAGTGGAGGAGGTCAGCGTATGCGGCGGGGTGTAGCGCGGCCCGACCACCAGCGGCAGGCGCAGCGAGAAGGTGCCGTTCGTCTGGGCGACCGGGGCTTGATACTCGATCGAGATCAGCACCGTCTCGCCGGGGCCTACGTTGGCGACCGAAGTGCTGAACATGTTCGGGCGCTGCTGCTCCACAAGCCCTGCCTTGCGGCCGCTGCTCCGGGCGGCTTCGTAAGCCGCGCGGGCCTTTTCGCGGGGCTGGATGCGGCCGACGATGACCCGCTCGCCCACGACCATCTTCAGCGAATCCACCGCGCCGTCCTGTGGCAGGGGATAGAGATAGCTCGCCTCCATCCAGCGATCCGAGGTGTTGCGGAAGGCCTGCGTAACCCGCACGCGGGCGATCTGGCCGGTAACGGTCACGTCCATGTCGGTGCCCAGGCGCACGGCGGGGAGGCTGCGGGCGATCCCTTGACCGCGCAGCAGCAGCGTGCCGGTGGCCGGACCCTGTTCCGAGGATGATCCCTGAGCGGTTCCCTCGGCCACGGCGGCGGTCGATTGGATGGCGATCGCCACCGGGCCTGCAAGGACGAGCATGGCGGCGGGGATCAGTGCGCGGCGAAAGGCGCGGCGGTTTGCGGAAGATTGCGGCATGGCGAAGCTCCATCTGGCTTGGAGCCTGTTCCTTATGCGCCGGGCTTGCCGCACAGCCACGAGCAGTTTCGGCCGGTTCCGGCATGCCTGTGCGGGGGTCTGTGCGGGATTGCGCAAAGTGATGCGGCTATTGACGTGATGTGCGCAATTGTGCGGAAAGGTGCGCAGTATGACCACGAGCGCTACCGACCCTACCGATGCCGAGACCGATTCGGCCGAACTCGCCCGCCTTGTGCGTGAGGAGATCGCGCGCCGCCGGATATCCCGACAAGCCTTGGCAGATATGGCGCGTATCAGCTTGTCTACGCTGGAAAAGGCCTTGGCGGGCAAGCGTTCCTTCACGCTGGCGACATTGCTGCGGATCGAGGACGCCCTGGGCGTCAGCTTGCGTCCGGGCGGCGAAAGCCTCGCGGCCTCAGCGATGGCCGGCCCCATCGTCCCCGACGTGGCGCCCGACACCATGGGCGCCTATGCGCGCTCGGCGGTGACATGGCTGGAAGGACGCTACCTCACTCTGCGGCCCAGCTTCGGCACGCCGGGCGGGCTGTTTGCCTATCTCACCACCGTTTGCTGGATGCCGGAAAAGGGATGTCTGGGATTTGCGGAATCCGGCCGTTCGGATTCCCGGTTCGAACAGGCCGGGCACGTCTCCATGCCCAATCTCTCCGGCCATATCTATCTCGTCACCAATGAGCAGGGGCAGTACCGCCTGGCCATTCTTTCACGCCCCACGATCGAGGGGCAGATGTTCGGCATCCTGACCACTCTGGAAGTGGGCAGCGGATCGCAACTCGTTCCTGCCGCGGCGCCGATCGCCTTGCGCAAGCTGGCCGATGGCGAGAACGTCGAACTGGGGCTCGTCACCGCCGACATGGGGCATTTCAGCGGCTACAGCGAGATGTTGGGCCGCGCGACCGGGGGAGACTTCGCGCGGCTGCACCTGCCGTCATGATCCTGGACTTTTGCCGCGTGGTCGCCGGTCAGCGCCAGAAGCGCTTGGCATCGACGAAAGCATCGTAGGCTTCGGCAGCCGATTCCAGAAGATCGGCCTTGCGATCCCCGGTGACGATCCCCGCTGCCTGCGGTGAGCCTTCGAGGCCCAGCCTGGCCAGCAGTTCAGGCGCGCCCGCCAGATCGTTGAGCGCACCCAGACCGTCCTGCAATTCCTCCAGCGCGGAAACGAAGCGCTTGCGGCGCCGCCGCTCGCGCTTGTCGGGAAACAGGCCCGCGAAGAAGTCCGTCGCGTAACGCATCTTCTTGGCCGTCTTGCGAACCTCATGGCGGGCATGGTCGCCGAGTTTTTCCATTTTCCGGCCGCCGTTCTTCACCTTGCGGCGGAACCGCTCCAGTACCCCGGTGGCGAACTCTCGGGCCGGCGTGTCACGGAAGTCCTGCGTTTCCGCATCCGAAAGCCACGCGCCAACGGCGATCCATTCGGCAAGGCTGAGCATCAACCTGCGCGCACGGAGCGAATCCAGCGCCGCGATCGCGCCGTCATAAGCCTCGTCCCGCGCAGAGAGGATGCGGTCGAGCAGGGGGCCGGGTTCCACTTGGCCGGCAAGCACGTCGAGATCCCGCGCCTTGCCCAGCTCGGAGGCCAACCAGCGCAGTTCGTCGTTGAACCGGCGGCGCGCTTTCTCGTCGAAGAGGGGCTTGAACAGGGTCAGCGCGGAACGCAAGCGGCGGATGGCGACGCGTAGCTGGTGCAGGGCCGCTTCATCGCGATGGTCCAGAACCAGCGGTTCGTTGAGCCGAAAATGGCGCAGGCACGCCGTTGCAACCGTCTGGAAGGCGCTTGCGGCGGTCTGGTCCTTGCCCAGTTTCACGCGCTCGGCCTTGAAGGCGGAGGGTGCGGGGCCGAGCAGGCGATAGCCGCGTTCCGCCTTGCTCGATACGCCGATGCGCACCGGCACGATTTCGTCTATCCGCCGCGCCAGTGCGAACAGCGCGGCGGCATGGCCTCGCTTCAGTTCCAGCTCGACTTCGCACATCGGCATTTCGCGTTCTGCGGCCAGAATGCGGCCCCGGTCCAGCGCGATCTCGATGCCGTCCTGTAGCCAGAGATGCCTTTCGTTCTCGACTGTGAATATCGGCGCGATCGCTGCCGTTTTCTTTCCCAGCAAGGCGGGAATGGGCGTGGCATGATCGATGACCGGTTCGTCGTTGGTGACGGAGCGCTCCCACTCCGGACGGATGAACATCCCGGCAGACGAACCGTCCGCCTTGACGGTCTGCTTCCGCTTCTCGCCCTCGCGCCGGATGCGGAGTGAAAGGCCTTCGCTGGCCAGGTCATGGTCCGGCGTGTCGAAGTAGATGGCGTGTTGCGGCAACACGCTGGGATCGCCTTTGAGCAATCCGGATTTTTCAAGGCGATCTGCACTGTCCGCCGCGAGTTCCAGCTTCAGTTCGGCTTCCTCGTTCGGGGCGGCCGTCATGACGTGATCTCCATTCTATTCGGCAAGACAGGCAGGCGTTGCCGGTGCTTGGTCTCAGTAGGATAAATGCACCAGAACCCCGAACGTTCGCCTTGCCGGTTCGGGATTACCGGAATGCTACAAAGACCGCCTTTTCGGGCCATCGAAGAGCGCTCCTTCACCTCATCCGTGCGCGAGCGATTCCGATCGATTGAGGTTCCACGAAAAAATTCATCGGGGCCATTGAAATCCCAGGGCTACCTTGTGCACATACCGCTCCTGCGAATCATTAGCAGTAGAACGGAACCTCAATGATCTTCTCCACACGGCGCTCCCTGGTTTGCGCGCTGAAACAGACATCTGCCCTCGGTGCCGTCGCGATGTTCTGCGCGGCGATCCAGGCCCATGCCGCGCAGGATACCGTCGCTGGACCCGAAGATGCCGGTAAGCTCGGTTCGGTGCGTGTCGAGGATACGGCTATCGGCGATCAGCGTGAGGGCGTCGATCGCAATGCGGCCGGAAAGCCTTCCGTGCTCACCACCACCACCACGGCGGAAACCCTGCGGGAGCGCATGGTCGACAATATCGCCGAATATGCGCGTCGTGTGGATGCCGGGGTGAACTTCAGCAGCAGCAACCAGAGCATCAACATTCGCGGCCTCGACGCCAACCGCGTGCTGACGACCGTGGACGGCATCCGCTTGCCGTGGATGAACGATGGCGCACGCGGAGTGCAGGGCGGCGTGGCGGCCTTCGATTTCAACTCGCTCAGTGCCATCGATGTGGTGAAGAGCAGCGATTCCAGTTATTTCGGTCAGGGTGCGCTGGGCGGCGTGTTCGCGGTGCGAACCCTTGATCCCGAGGATTTGCTGACCGGAGGCAAGAAGCAGGGCGCGCTTGGAAAGGCCACTTACGATAGCACCAGCGACAGCGTCTATCTCAACCAGGCGGCGGCGTTTCGCACGGGAGATACGCTCGTCCTCATCCAGGGCGGCTATCAGAACGGCCATGAGGTGGAGAACCAGGGGACGGTCTACGGCACCGGCACCGGCCGCACAGCGCGAAATCCCGCCTCCTACGATCAGGGCAACCTGCTGCTGAAGGTCCACCAATACCTCGGCGGCGGACACCGGATCGGCCTGACCGGCGAGAAATTCAAGCGCAGCTATGACGAGAACACACTGACCAGCGTCAACGCCACCTACCGGACCTACTCCACGCTGGAGCAGAACAAGCGCAAGCGTATCGCCGGCACTTACGACTATCAGGCGGAAGGCGACGGCTTCGTGCAGGAGGCCCATCTCGTCGGCTACTGGCAGCGGCTGAACCTGCGTACTTACACGCAGGCCATGCGCATAACCCGGCCTGCCGGGCAGTTCGATCGCGACAGTGACCTCCAGAACGAATCCTGGGGCGCGAACGGCTCGATCATCGGGAGGGCCGCCACTGGAGCGGTGGAGCACGAGATCAGCCTGGGCGGTGAATTCTTCGCCACCAAGACCCAGCAATATGCCGCCGGCGTCGACAATTGCACCCCGGCGATCGCATCCTGCTCGTTCCTGCATGTGAACCAGTCCGACATGCCCGACGTGAAGAGCCTGGACCTGGGCCTGTTCATACAGGACCGGATGAGCTTCGGGGCCCTGCACCTGACGCCGGGTCTGCGCTTCGACTGGTATCGCCGCCGCCCGCAGGATACGCCGGGCTACACGGCCAATCCGACATATGAAGGCCTGCCCAGCCGGTCGAGCGATTCCCAGTTTTCGCCCAAGATCCTGGCGGAATACGATATCGTTCCCGGCCTGACCGCCTATGCGCAATATGCGCAGGCCTTCCGCGCGCCTTCGGCCACCGAGCTCTATCTCACTTATGGCGGGCCCGGTACCTATCTCAATATAGGCAATCCCGACCTCAAGCCGGAGACGAGCAAGGGTTACGAGATCGGCATGAAGTTCGGTGACGCCAAGCGCGGCGCCAAGGTGAGCTTCTACGACAATTACTACCGCAACTTCATCGACAACGTCAGCACGACAGCCGCCGAAGCGGGTGTCACAGGCTCCTATCCCTTCGGCATAACCACGTACGCCAACCGTAACCGCGTTCGAATCTACGGCGTCGAAGCCAGCGCGCAGTGGGCGCTGACCGACAACTGGCGCGTGTGGGGATCGATCGCCTATGCCAACGGCAAGGACACCGAGCAGGATATCCACCTCAACTCGATCCCGCCCCTGCGCGGCATCGCCGGTTTCGGCTACAGCCAGTCCCGCTTCGGAGCCGATCTGTCCGCCACGGTTGCCGCGAAGCGAAACAAGGTCGAAAATCCCGCTTCCTCGATCAACAAGACGCCCGGTTACGGGATCATCGATTTCACCGCCTGGGTGAAGCCCGGCCTGTTCGAAGGCCTGCGTCTTCAGGGCGGCGTATACAACATCCTCGACAAGACCTATTACAACGCGCTGGACATTTCGGACAGCGCCACCGCCTCGCAAAGCTACTACAGCCAGCCGGGACGGACCTACAAGGCGTCGATGATACTGGCGTTCTGACCTGCGGCTTTGGGGGGCGTGTGAGGCGGGGCAGGCCTCACACACTTCCCCCCGCGAACAATGGAAGAAGGATAATCCATGGATACGGCACTTCAGAACCACGCTGAAACCGCCCACTCCGAAACGAGCCGCGCCAAGCGCCTCAAGGCTGCCACCACGGAGACGCACGATCGGCTGGACAAGCGGATCATGGCTGGGCAACCGTTCGCTTCCGTTGCGAACTACGGCCGCTTTCTGGCCGTGCAGCACCAGTTCCATCGCGATATCGACGCGCTTTACGACAATGCGGCGTTGTCGGCGCTCCTGCCCGATCTCTCCGATCGTCGCCGCTTCGGGCAAATCGGACAGGACATGAGTGATCTTGTGCTGGACCTGCCGCAGCCAGACGAAGAACCCCGGTTCGTGGCCGATGCAGTGGATCTGCCGACGGCGCTGGGATGGCTCTATGTCGCTGAGGGTTCGAACCTGGGCGCGGCGTTCCTGTTCAAGATGGCGAAGGCGCTCGGTCTCGACGAAAACCACGGCGCCCGCCATCTCGCCGGGCATCCCGACGGCCGCGCGCAGCACTGGCGCTCGTTCACGGGCGCGCTCGACGGCGTCACGCTGGACGCGGCCGAGGAAGCGCGGGTGGTCGATGGTGCCAATGCCGCCTTCAGGCGCGTTCATGCGCTGGTCGAGCAGCAATACGGCTGAGCGGCTTCAGGGTTGCATCAGCAGCCGGCTGACGCTCTTCGCAATGAAGGGTAAGCTGGCCGTGCGCAGCGCCGCGTGCCGTGCCACACGCGCGGCCGGGTGCTCGGCGGTGTAAAGGCCGACGATGGCGTTGGTCGCGGTGTAGATCGGCCGGCCGGCGAGGCGATGCGCGGCTTCGTAGCGACGCAGCAGCGACGACGCGCCGATGTCTTGGCCCCTTGCCGCCGCCTCGCGGATGAGACCGGCCAGGGTGCAGGCGCTGGTCAGTCCAAGGTTGAAGCCATGGGCCGTCACCGGGTGCATGCCTACCGCCGCATCGCCGATCAGCGCCGCGCGAGAGGCCGCGAAATGGCGCGCGTAAGTCGTCGCCAGCGGATAGACATGGGGCTGCCCGATCACATTCATCCGGCCCAGGCGTCCTTGATAGCGACGGGTCAGCTCCGCCCCCAGCGCCTCTTGATCCAGGGCAGTGAGCCGGTCTATCCCGGCTAACGACAGCGTCAGGACGGCCGAGGATTGGCGGCCGTTCAGCGGCAGCATGGCGATCGTCTGGCCATGGTCGAACCATTCGGTGGCGATGCCGTCATGATCGCGATCATGCACTACCCGGCAGACCAGCATCGCGCGGCCCAGCCGGTTCACTTCGGCGCCGATGCCCAACTGCTGGCGAACGAACGAGAAGCGGGAATCCGCCCCGACCACGAGCCGTGCCTGCAACGCTTCGCCGTCATCCAGGCGAACGACCACCCGGTGCGGCCCGCGCTCGATGGAATGGACGGCGCGGCCGCCGAGGATATCGACCCCGGCAAGCCCGTCCACCACTTCGAACAGGGCCTGGCGGATGAGGTGGTTCGAGACCAGATGACCCAGCCGCTCCGCATGGCCCGCTCCGAAGGAAAGCGCGAAGGCGGATTTTCCATTCAGGACGCGCGCTTCCCGCAAGGGCGCGATGCCTTGCGCGTCGATGCGATGCCAGGCGCCAAGTTCGCGCAATTCGCGAACAGAGCGCTGCGTCAGGGCGATTTCCCTCCCGTCCGGCAGGGGGCGGGCGAGGGCCTCCACCGGCTGTCGTTCCACCACGGCTACGCGCAGGTCCGTGCCCGCCAGGGCTGCGGCGAAGGCAAGGCCTGCCGGGCCTGCTCCCACCACTACAACGTCATGCGTCATCGTCGCTGGTTCCATCTTTGTCGGGCCATCTTGCTGCCGGGCTGATCCTGCACGCCTGCTTCCATCGGCGCCATGATGCAGGTCAATCCCGGGTCAGGCAGCCTCTTGCCGCGGCTCCGACTGCTTGCGGGCGGCATGGCCGGAAATTTCCGCGCCGGCGTCTGGGGCGAAGCGCAGGTTCCAGAACGTGGCGGTCAATGAAATCGCGGTAACCACCCAGAAGGCCACGGAGAAGTCCATGAGGGCAGGGGCCTCGCGCCCGTTTGCCGTCATGGCCAGGTGGAGGCCCAGGGCACCCACGCAGATGCCCAGGGAAAGCATCAGCTGCTGGAAGGTGGAATAGAACGCGGTCGCGCGGCTCATCTGCTTCTTGTCGATGCCGTCGTAGGCGATGGTGTTGTAGGCGGTGAACTGGAACGACATGAAGAAGCCGGAGAGCCCCAGCACGCAGAACATGGCCCAGACCGGCCAGCCGGGGCCGAACAACCCGCAGACGGCATATCCGAAAGTGGCGATGACGCCGTTCCACACCAGGGCCTTACGGAACCCGAAACGGCGCAGCACGCGCGGCGCGAAGCTCTTCATGGCGAGCGATCCGATCGCAGTGGCCACGGTTATGGTCCCGCTGCGGGCCGCCGAGAAACCGAAGCCCACCTGCATCATCAGCGGCAGGAGGAACGGCTGCGCCCCCTGGGTGATGCGGGTGATCGACCCGGCTATGACCGAAAGCCGGAAGGTGTCGTCCCGCAGGAGGGATAGATCGAGAATGGCGTTATCGCGCTTGCGGGCGTGCACCACGTAGAGCGTTCCCGTCACCAGCCCTACGCCGATCAGAACCGCGGCAAGGGCGCCTTCGTTGGGGCGGCTGACCATCTCGAAGCCGAACAGCAGGCAACCCAGCGACAGGCCGCTCAGCACGAAGCCGGGCGTGTCGAACCGGGCGGGTTCGTCTTCGCGGATGTTGGCGATGAAACGCCCCACCAGATAGAAGCCCAGCACACCCATCGGCAGGTTGATGTAGAAGATCCAGCGCCAGTCGAGATAAGTCACGATGAGGCCGCCCAATGGTGGGCCGATGATCGGGCCGATCAGGGCCGGTACCAGCAGCCAGGACATGGCGTTGACCATATCCTGCTTGGCCACCGATCGCAGCAGCACCAGTCGGCCGACCGGGATCATCATCGCTCCACCCACGCCCTGGACGAAGCGGGAAACGACCATCATTTCCAGCGTTCGCGACTGGCCGCAGGCAAGACTTCCCAGCACGAAAAGGAGAATTGCCGCCCTGAAGACCGTGCGCGATCCGTAACGATCGGCGATCGTGCCAGAGGCCGGAATGAACACCGCCAGCGCAAGCAGGTAAGAGGTCAAGGCGACGCTCATTTCCTGCGGACGGACGCCGAAATCACGCGCCATGGTGGGCAAGGCGGTGGCGAGCACCGTGGAATCCACGAATTCCATGAACAGAGCCGAGGCGATGATCAGCGCCACCAGCCGATAGTTCGCTCCCGAAGCCTCCGGGCCTTCGTCGTGCGTTTTCGCGAGTGCACCGGCGGCCGGCACGATGCCGTCGCGAACTTCCGCATTGACCGAGGCAACGCCGCGACGGCGCGGCCTCAGCATGGGGCCTGCGAGCTTCGAGGGGGGAGTGACATGGGCAACTTTCGAACTAGCGGACTGAAGATCCTCTCCGCCGAACTGGCCGTCCATCTGTCACGCGGGCGTGCCGATGAAGGTCATATAGGCTGCCAGCCGGAAAATGTAACCCGCCCTTGCTTGCCGGGCATGGGTGTGGGACCAAGGGAGCGGACTTATTTTCTTAAATTACGTCATAACATGATTTTAGTCATCGATCTTGCCAAACGGAAGGAGCTTGCGTGAGAGGCGAGCGGCGGTCTTTCCGTCGTTTGCGCGCAAGGCCGGCAATATTGTCAGGGCGGCCCGCTTCATCTGCGCGTCGAGAGGCGTCGGAGCAGGGGCGGTGGCAGCGGTTTCAGCCAGTCGTCGCGCTTGCGCCACTTGGCCCTGGTCCTTGCGAATGCGCATCATCGCCGCCAGCCCGGCGTAGAACGCCCGGTTTCCGCCCAGCGCGACGGCCTTGGTCAGCGCGGCCTCTCCGGCGTCGGCCTTGGCGCCGATCACGGTGCGTGCCACCAGGCCGCCCAATTGGTCGATGGCGTCGAGATGCCAGCCGGCGATGACCATCTGCGCCTCGGCATCGCGCGGATTTTGGGAGGCAAGACGCTGGAACACCTCGAGCGAGGCCTTCGCGTCGGTGCGGTTGCGTGTTAGCTTGCCGCGATAACCCATTGCAATCCCACGCTGAAGCGTAGCCTCTCGATCACCAGGATGGGCGGTCAGTATCCGGTCGGATTCGGTTATCGCCTGGTTTATGAGCGACAGGGCCTTTTTTTTGTCCGAAGTCTGGAAAGCGGCAGTGGTCAGGAGTTCGCGGGGAGTATCCGCCAGCGCGACAGGGGCAGCGGCAACGACGACCATTGCGCTCGCGGCAAACATCATGGAACGGTACACATGCTCTCCTGACAGGGCCTTCGGGACGGCAGCATGGCCGATGGCGCCGGGCAAGACCAGTAGAGATATGTTTCCCGTTTACGCCCTACGGCAAGGCGGTGGACGGTTGCGTTTCTATGAGCTTGACCCCGTTGCGCTCACAGGCGCCGCGCAATGCGGGATCGTCGATCCGGTCGCAGACGAGGAAGTCAATCGCTTCCATCCCGCAGACCCTGACAGGGGCCGAGCGCCCGACCTTGGAGGAATCGGCAACGAGGATGACCTTGCGCGCATTGCGGATAATCGTCTGCGAAACCTCGACTTCGTCTATGGCGAAGTCCAGCAGGCTGCCATCGCCGTCCAGCGCGGAAATGCCGATCAGGGCATAGTCCACACGGAAGTTCTCGATGAAGCGCATGGCGAGGGCACCGACGACCGCGCGGTCTCCGGTCCGCACTTTCCCGCCGACGCTGACAAGCTCCAGCGCCGGGTGGTTCGACAGGGCGTCGATGACGTTCAGGTTGTTGGAGATCACCATCAGATTGCGGTGATGCGCGAAGTTTGCGGCGACGGCCTCCGTGGTCGTGCCGATATTGATGAAGAGCGAGGCGCCGTCCGGGATGAGCGCGGCGGCGGCGGCGCCGATCCGGGCCTTGGCCGCCGAAGCGACATCGCGGCGCTCGTCGTAGGCCAGATTGTCCACCCCCGAAGTGACGAGCGCGCCGCCATGCACGCGCGAGAGCAGCGACTGCCCGGCCAGCACGTTCAGGTCCTTGCGGATCGTCTGCGGCGTAACGCCGAGCCGCTCCGCAAGATCATCCACGCTGACGCTGCCGGCACCGCGTGCCATCTCCAATATATGGGCGCGGCGCCGGGCCACGATATCGCCATTGGTCTCTGCGGCTAAGTCGATCATATTCGCGTCCCGTCCTTATCGCCCGTCCCTATCGATTGCCGGAAAGCCAGGCATCGACGGCCTCGGCCGTGCCGGGCGGGACGTGAAGCCCCAGCTTGCTGCGTCGGAACAGGATATCCTCCGCAGTGCGCGCCCATTCCGCGTCCACGAGATACTCGATCTCGCGGGCATGGAGGCCGCCGCCGAAGTCTTGACCGAGATCTGCCGTGGTTCGCGCCTGGCCAAGAATCTCGCTGGCGCGGGTGCCATAGGCGCGGGCGAGGCGGCGCAGGAGTTCGGCCGGCATCTGCGGATAACCGGCGACCAGCTCCGCGACGAACCGTTCGAAGTCGCCATCCGTAAAGTCGCCGCCCGGCAGCACTGCGCCTGCCGTCCAGGGCATGGTCACTTGCGGGAACAGCTGTGCGATGTGCTCCATGGCATGCTCCGCCAGCTTGCGATAAGTGGTGATCTTGCCTCCAAAAATCGACAGCATCGGCGCCTGCCGATCGTCGCCCTGTTCGAAATCGAGTACGTAGTCGCGCGTTACCGCCGAAGCGTTGGCCGCATGGTCATCATAGAGCGGACGAATGCCGGCATAGCTCCAGACGATGTCGGCCGGGCTCACCTGACGCTCGAAGTAGCGATTGGCGGTTTCGCACAAGTAGTTGATCTCGTCGGGACTGATCGTGGCTTTGCCGGGCGCCTCGTTCCAGGGCTCGTCGGTGGTGCCGATCAGGGTGAATTCGCGCTCGTAGGGGATGGCGAAGACGATCCGGCGATCGGGGTTCTGCAACATGAAGGCGTGATCGCCGGGATAGAGCCGCGGGACGACGATGTGGCTGCCTTTGACGAGCCGCACGCCGCGGTCGTCCCTGGCGCGTCCGATCTGGCGCAGCAGGTCTGCGACCCAAGGCCCGGCGGCGTTGATCAGCATGCGCGCCTGGACCTGACGAGGGCCTCTTTCGCTTTCGCCGGCGCTTTCGATAGTGGCGATCCAGCTGCCGTTTTCGCTTACGGCGTCGGTCAGTCGGGTGCGGGTTTCGATCCGGGCACCGCGCGCGGCGGCATCCATGGCGTTGAGCACGACCAGGCGGCTGTCCTCCACCCAGCAGTCGGAATAAACGAAAGCCTTGCCCTTTCCTTTCGCTTTCGTTTCCTGCCGTCTCAGCCCCTTGCCCTGGCCCCCGCGATCGAGATCAACCGTCTCCGTGCCCGGCAGCTTCTTGCGTCCACCCAGGTGATCGTAAAGAAACAGGCCGAGCCGCACCATCCAGGCCGGGCGGGGAGAGCGCGATTGGGGCAGGACGAAGCGCAAGGGCCAGATGATGTGCGGCGCCATGCCGAGCAGCCGTTCGCGCTCTATAAGCGCCTCACGTACAAGGCGAAATTCGTAGTATTCCAGGTAGCGAAGCCCGCCGTGGATCAGCTTCGTGGAAGCCGAGGACGTGTGGCTGGCAAGATCGTCCTGCTCGACCAGCAACACCGAAAGACCGCGACCTGCCGCGTCGCGCGCGATCCCGGCGCCATTTATGCCACCGCCGACGATCAGCAGATCGTAGCTTTCGATCCGGTCGTTCGGAACGGGCGACTGCGCGGAAACTTGCGCCTCTGGCTGCGGCATGAGGACTCTCGTAAACTGACCATGATTTCGATTTATGAAAATAGGCTTGGCAATACGAAAGATCAAACGAAACATTTGACGTTCGTTCGAAAGCATGCGCAGAACGGCGTCGTCGATCGTTATGCGCCGGGCTTGACTGGATCGACAGGATACCCTCGGAGATACGCGCCATGACCCAGCCCCGCCACATCCTCGCCATCGACCAGGGCACCACCTCCACGCGTGCCATCGTCTTCGACGATGCCGCTCGTCCCCTCGGCACGTCACAGTCGGAATTCGAGCAGCACTACCCGAATCTGGGCTGGGTGGAACACGATGCGGAAGACATCTGGCGCGATGCCGTCAGGGTCGCTCGCGAAGCGATAGAACGCAGCGGAGTGGGCGAACGCGGGATTGCCGGCATCGGTATCACCAACCAGCGCGAAACGGTGGTGGTATGGGAGCGGGAGAGCGGCAAGCCGATCCATCGCGCGATCGTCTGGCAAGACCGCCGGACCGCTCGCCTTTGCGCGGATCTCAAGGCGGATGGTGCCGAGCCGGACGTGCGGGCGCGCACCGGCCTCCTGATCGATCCCTACTTCTCGGCCACCAAGTTGGCCTGGATCCTCGACAACGTGGCGGATGCCCGCTCTCGCGCGGAACGTGGCGAGCTTGCTTTCGGCACGATCGACAGTTTCCTGCTCTGGCGCCTGACGGGCGGCAAGGTCCACGCCACCGACGTGACCAATGCCGGTCGGACGCTGCTCTACAATATTCGGGAACAGCGCTGGGACGAGGAGCTTTGCCGCCTGTTCCGCGTGCCGATGCAGATGCTGCCCGAAGTGCACGACAACGCGCATCTGTTCGGCATGACGGACAAGGCGCTGTTCGACGTCGAGATCCCGCTGGCCGGCGTCGCGGGCGACCAGCAGGCCGCGCTGTTCGGCCAGGCCTGTTTCGAGGCGGGCATGGCCAAGTCCACTTACGGCACTGGCTGCTTCATGCTGCTGAACACCGGATCGGAAGCGCTCGCTTCGGAAAACCGGCTGCTGGCCACGCCTGCCTACCGTCTGGGTGGCAAGATGACTTATGCGCTGGAAGGCTCGATCTTCGTGGCGGGCGCGGCGGTGAAATGGCTTCGCGACGGCATCGGGGTGATCACCCACGCGCGCGAGACCAACGACATGGCGACGCAGGTGCCGGACAATCACGGCGTCTACATGGTTCCTGCCTTCGTGGGGCTGGGCGCGCCGCATTGGGATCCGGACGCGCGGGGCGCCATCTTCGGCCTGACCCTGGGCGCTACCCAGGCTCATCTGGCCCGCGCGGCACTGGAAGCGGTGTCCTACCAGACCATGGACCTGGCGCAGGCCATGGTCTCTGACGGCGGCGACGCGCTCGCCAAGCTGCGCGTGGACGGAGGCATGGCGGCGAACGACTGGCTCTGCCAGTTCCTGGCGGACATGCTGGAGGTGCCGGTCGAGCGTCCGGTCCATCTGGAAACGACGGCCCTGGGCGCGGCCTTCCATGCGGGTCTCGCCACCGGCGTCTGGCCCGATCTCGCCGCGCTCTCCGCCACCTGGACGCAGGGAAGCCTGTTTACGCCCCGGATGGATGGCCGGACCCGCAGGGGATTGATCGATGGTTGGCGCGATGCCTTGAAGAGAACCCTTAGCCAGTAACCAACCCGCACAGCGACTTGCGCGACGGGTTGGAGGCTGCGATAGGCGCAGCCCAATTCCGTTTCAGCGAGGATTTTCGTCATGTCGGCCAACCCGGTCGCTTCCCGGTCCGTCGGCATCGATTTCGGCACGACCAATTCGGTCATCGCCATCGCCGAACATGCGCAGGACGCCGAACTCGTGGAGTTCGCCGCACAGGGCGGGTCGGGTTCGGTGTTTCGCTCCGCCTTGTGCTTCTGGCAGGACGAAGCCGTTCGCGGCGGGCTGGCGCATGAGGCCGGGCCCTGGGCGATTTCGGAATTTCTGGAATTTCCGCAAGGGTCGCGCTTCCTGCAATCCTTCAAGTCCGTGGCGGCCAACCCGGCGTTCGAGCATGCCACCCTGTTCGAGAAACGGCTGCGGTTCGAGGAACTGGGTCAGGTCTTCCTGAAGCATCTGGTAGGGCATTCGGGGGATGCCTTGCGTGAAGTGCCGGAGCGCGTCGTCGTCGGGCGGCCGGTTCGCTATGTCGGGTCGCGTCCGGACGAGGCGCTGGCCCGCAAGCGCTACGATGCCATGTTCGGGCTGCTGGGGCGTACGGTCCACTATGTCTATGAGCCGATCGGCGCGGCATTCAGTTTCGCGTCCCGCCTCACCGAGCCCGCGACCCTGCTGGTTGCGGATTTCGGCGGCGGCACCAGCGACTTTTCGATCGTCCGGGTGGAAGCGCCGGGCGCGGCGCGGCGATGCCTGCCGCTGGGATCGGCCGGGATCGGCATCGCCGGGGATCGCTTCGATTATCGCATCATGGATCATCTGGTGCTGCCGCTGCTGGGCAAGGGCGGCACTTATCGATCGTTCGACAAAGTCCTGGAAATCCCGGCAGGCCACTTCGCGGATTTCGGGGACTGGTCGCGCCTCGCCATGATGCGCAACCGTCGTACCCTGGAACAGCTGGCGCGGCTGAAGCATGGCGCCACCGATCCCGCGGCCATCGATCGCATGATCGCGGTGGTGGAGCATGAACTGGGCTTCGGCCTTTACGAAGCGGTGGGCCGCCTGAAGCGCACGCTATCCGCTGCGGACCATGCCGCCTTCCACTTCGAAAGCGAAGCGCTGACCATCGAGGCTGAAGTGAGCCGGGGCGAATTCGAAACCTGGATCGCGCCCGATCTCCAGCGCATCGGGGAAACGGTGGATGGCGCCCTGGCGCAGGCGGAACTGCGGGCGGACGAGATCGACCATGTCTTCCTCACGGGCGGTTCCTCGCTGATACCGGCCGTGCGCGGGCTGTTCGTGGAGCGCTTCGGTGAAGAACGGCTTGCCTCCGGCAACGAGTTGACCTCGATCGCCCATGGCCTTGCGCTGATCGGTCAGTCACCCGACCTGGATGAGTGGACCGCCGGCGAACCGGACTGAGCCGCCGCTTTTAAGCCCCCTAGGAACGCTCGGACGGGTGGTTCAGATCGGCCAGGTCTCTCGCCGATAGGCGGAATCCCAGAACATCCATTCGTAGCGCGCGGCGTTGCGGAAGGCCGTGGCCATGGCCGCGCGGATGGCCGGCGTGGCGTCGGCGGCGGCTTGGTCCACCAGCGCGCGAACCCGCTGCGTGGCCTCTCCGAAAGAGGGGGCCGCATAAGTCTCTATCCATGCCGCGTAGGGGTTGGGTGAAGCGGCGCGCGGCTTGATGTCGCAGCCCACTTCCCAATAGACCCAGAAACAGGGGAGGATACCGGCGATCAGTTCCTCGTAGCTGCGCGTGGCGGCAAGGCTGGCGAGATAGCCGGTGTAGCCGAGGCAGGCGGGCGTTGCCTCGCTCTGTTCCGCCATGCCGGGCGTTACGCCGAATTGGGCGAAGAACGCCTGATGAAGGGCTTCCTCCACCTGCACGGCCACTTTGGCGCCGTCCGAAAACTCCAGCCGACCCGCCGCACTCGGCGCGCGCGCGGCGGCGATGGCCAGTACGCGGGCATATTCGGCAAGATAGAGGCTGTCCTGAACGATATAATGGCGGAAGCTCTCCGGAGGGAGCGTGCCCTCGGCCAGCTCGTCCAGGAAGGGGTGGGACAGGATCGCGCGACGCAGGGGCGCCAGTTCCGCCCATATCGTTTCGCAGAAGCTCATCGCGATACTCCGCGCCGGCCAGGCTTGGTGGCAGTCGCGTCCTGGTCGAAGATCCAGTTCAGGTATGCCGCGATGCGGATGCCGGCATGTTCCAGCCGGTCGTCCACCTCGGCGCGGTGCTGGTAGGCATAGTCCCAGGAGATGACCGGATTCGTCGGATAGATCGTCTTGCGCAGGGCGATGCTCTCGGCCACCCACACCTGTGGATCGCGCACGTTCCAGGCTACCACCTGCTCCGGCGTGATCTTGCGCGAAAGCCAGCCGGCATATTCGGAGTAGGACAGCGAGCGCTGCTCGATCAGGCCCGAATCCCATACCGAGTGGAGATTGGTCTGGTTGCCGAACCAGGTGACTTTCACGTCGTTGCCGCCCCGATCGTTACCGCCGCCGGCATGGAGCGGCTGGTGCAGGTCGCCGATGATGTGGACGATGAAGCGCAGTGCCAGGCGGCGCTCTTCCAGAGGGGCCTTCGGATCGCGCAGCGTGGCGGTGAAACGGGTGAGCGCGGTCATGGCATCGCCTTCCGGCGGCGCGTCGGAGGGCGCATAGGCGTCTCCTTCGCGCACGGTGACGTAGTGCCAGGGGCTGGCCTGCTTCTGCCAGAAGGGGGCGGGATCGGACTTCATGTCGTCAGGCCAGGTGGCCGCTTCGGCAAGGTCTTCCGTGCCCAGCAGCAGGCGCACTTGCGCGCGGGCAACGCCGCTGAGGTTCTCGTCGGCAATGGCGCCGGTAATGCGGTGGCCGATCGCGCCCCAGGCCAGGGCAGGCGAAGCGGGGGCGACGACCGTGGCGAGCGTGACGGCGAGCGAAAGCGAGAGAGTCGGATAGCGCATGGGCCACTCCATACAGCAACCGGCCCGGCATGCCAGTTCGGTTTGGCCAGTTCCTCTAACCAGGTCAGTCGTTTGGATCTGCCATCTCGTAAAGCTCTAGCGGCAGGCCGTCGGGGTCCGCGAAGAAGGTGAAGCGTCTGTCCGTGTAGGGATCGATGCGGATCGGTTCGCATTCCACCCCGGCCGCTTGCAGCCGGGCGATCTCCGCGTCCAGATCGATCACCGCGAAGGCAAGGTGCCGCAGTCCGCAGGCTTCCGGACGGG